>CAYJEZ010000084.1:0-11665 GCA_964369215.1 uncultured Eubacteriales bacterium | reverse complement strand
TATTACTACCGAGGGATTTTAAGTCCCTTGCGTCTGCCGATTCCGCCACACCAGCAATTGGAACTTGTATATCTTATCACATATTTATTTAAAAATCAAGTCTTTTTTAAAAAAATATTAAAAAAATCAAAATATATTTTTTAGAACAATAAAAAGAGCCATCTGCTTAGCCAATACTTGCATATATCGAAGCAATTAAGCATAGAAAAGGCTCGATTATTATTTTTCATTTAGTGCAAATATACAATTAAATTAATAAGTGCCTAGCTCTAAACCTTTTTTAATAAAATATTTATATGTGTCAAAGTCTACTGTTGCAGGAATAGAGTGGTCTGAGTGTAACATAAAACCATAACCATTTTTAACAACAGGAATTTTAGACTCAAGCTCTCTATCAATCTCTTCTTTATCGTTATTATACATTACCCTTACGTCAATTCCACCCATCAGTGCAATTTTATCTCCGTATTGTTCATGAATTCTAAGTAAATCCATACCTGCTTTTACTTCTATAACTTGCAAGCAGTCTATTCCCGCCTCAATCATATATGGCAATAAAGGCTCAACGAAGCCACAAGAGTGCATTATCACTGGAAGGTTATGGCTGTGTGCGTAGTCACAGCTTTTTTTGTGCGAAGGCATAATCAGCTCAATATATTTCTCGGGTGACATAAATGGTTTGTGTTTAAATCCCATGTCTTCATAGTACCAAATGCCGTCTGGGTAGCCCTCTTGCTGAAATAGCATTTCTTGCATTTCTAAACATACATCAATTAGTTGAGTAGCCATTTCTTCTATCCACTCTGGTTCTAAAAGCATACCTACTAGCATGTTTTCGTGCCCACATATAGGGTGCATCATTTCAAACACGTTTACTCCGCTCCAAACAAAAAACTTGCCTGTTTTTTCTGCGTATGCCTTTGCTTTGCGGTAACCTTCAAAATTAATTCTTCTAGTCTCTGCTTTTAGCATGTGCTTTACTTTGTCCCAATCCTCTTTTTCAGTTATTGTGTAGCCAATATGCTCTGGTGTGGTATCGTGGTGTTTGTGTCTTTTAAGAATGGCTCCGTTGCCGTCTTTCATAGTAATAGTATCTTCGGTTTCTGCAATTGTTTCATTTACATAGTCTAAATCAATGGTCATTTTAAATGGCCAGCACTCTAACATATCAAAGTCAAAAACATCGTTAAAGATATCGTCTTTTTTTACATGTCCTTTTTCTTCCCAAGATTTATGAGTGTCGCTCCAAAAATGCTCAAAAAGACCTATTCTGTCTACTGGTTGATGATTTAATATTTTAGTTATTCTTTCTTTTCCTGTCATTATTCAATTACAACTCCTTTAAAACTAGTTGAATTACATTAATTCTTACTAAATAATACGCCTAATAAATTCATTTGTCAATTAGTTTACTATATTTTTTGCAGCTTAGCAAAGTTTGCTCCAAGCATTTTTGTGCCTGCCTCAAATGCTATCTCAAGCAGTGTATCGTTGCCCATTGGTCGAGACGATAAAACTATGCCCTCACCAAAGGTTTTGTGCAAAACTCTTTGCCCGTCTTGGTATGACTCGCCAGTGCTTTTCGGAGAAGAAGGTAGTTTTGTGTTTGCATAAAAACCACTGCTTTTACCGTTAAAACTTGCAAAACTATTGTTGCTAACAGCTCTGCTACTCTCTTTTTTGTCAAGCACTTCCTCTGGTATTTCTGTAATAAATCTAGACATTCTGTTTCGTGAAGTGCTACCGAAAATCATTCTTTGTGATGTATGGTAAATATGTAAAACTTCTTTTGCACGTGTTACCGCAACATAGGCTAGTCGCCTTTCTTCTTCTACCTCTTCGGGGTTATATACGGCTGAGTTACCCGGAAAAACACCTTCTTCCCAACCCGGTAAAAACACTACAGGAAACTCCAGCCCCTTTGCTGAGTGAACTGTCATTAACACTACTGCGTCGGTAGAGGTGTCGTAGTTATCTATATCTGCAATAAGTGATATCTCCTCTAAAAACTCATAAAGGGTGGCATCTTTGTCTGCTTCCATCGCCTCTTCTTCATACCTTAAAATATTGCTTAAAAGCTCTCTGGTGTTCTCGGTTTTCTCTGTTGCTTTTTCTGGTAAGTCGTCTTTTAAATGTTGCTCATAATTTGTGTCTTCCACTACTTTTTTATATAAGTCGCTTATAGGGTTTTCTTCTGCGAAGTTCCTAAAATCTTCTATCATTGTATGGAATGATTTTAACTTCTTTGAAGCTTTTGAAAGCATAGGAAACTCTTCGGCTCTGCCTAAAATATCATACATACTCTCGCCTAGTTGGTATGCTATTTCAGAGACAATTTCAATGGTTCTTGAGCCTATTCCACGCTTAGGCACATTTATTATTCTTTTAAGTCTTACCTCGTCTTTAACATTGCCTATAACACAAAGGTAGGCAAGCATATCTTTAATCTCAGCCCTGTCATAAAATCGTGTGCCGCCTAAAAGTCTGTGAGGTATTCCGTTTTTTGTAAGCATTCTCTCAATGGTTAATGACTGCGAGTTCATTCTGTAAAGCACAGCCATTTCAGAGAAATTTCTGCCGTCGCGACTAAGCTCAAGCATTTGCTTGCAAATATCGTCTGCCTCTTCTTGTTCGTTATATGAGTTATGCAGAGTTATCGTGTCGCCTCCGCCATTGTTTGTCCATAGGTTTTTGCCTTTTCTTCCCTCGTTATGCGCTATTATGCTGTTTGCAGCATCAAGTATGTTTTGCGTAGAGCGATAATTTTGCTCTAACCTTATCATTTTCGCATTCTCAAAAGTGTTTTCAAAGCTTAAAATATTCTCTATTGTTGCGCCTCTAAATTTATAAATACTTTGGTCGTCGTCTCCTACAACACAGATATTTTTACTTTTTTCTGCCAGTAACTTAACAAAAACATATTGAGCATGGTTTGTATCTTGGTATTCGTCTACCATCATATACTCAAATCTGTTTTGGTAATAGTCTAAAACATCTTTATTCTCCATAAAAAGCTTTACAGCGTTAACTATCAGGTCGTCAAAATCCATGGCGTCCCCTGCGTGTAACTTTTGTTGGTAAAGCTTATACGCTTTTGATATTTGCATAAGCCTAAAGTCAGAGCCTGCATCTTCTGCAAATTCTTTCGGAGTTTTTAGGCTATCTTTTGCTTTTGATATCTCTGATAAAGTCGCCCTAATAGGCTGAACTTTTTCTGATATATTAAGCTCTTTAAGGCATTCTTTCATCAGTCTTCTGCTGTCGTCGGTGTCGTATATTGTAAATCTATTAGAGTAGCCAAGTCTTTCAGCGTCTCTTCTTAAAATTCTTGCACAGCTAGAGTGAAAAGTTGCAGCCCACACGTCATTTCCGGCTTCTCCTAAAATATTAGAGATACGCTCCTTAAGCTCACCAGCCGCTTTGTTGGTAAAAGTTATAGCCATAACTCGCCAAGGCTTAGGAGGGTATACTGCTAGCTTGTCTGCAATTTGAGGCTCTAAATTTTGCTTGCCTTTGATGAAATTTTCAAAATGAGCTACGTCTTCTTCGGTTATGCTTGGGCTAATATAATCAGAGTTATAAGCCTCGCCGTACTTTATTATATTTGCAATTCTGTTTACTACTACAGTTGTTTTACCACTGCCTGCACCCGCTAAAATTAGCAAAGGGCCTTTAATGTTAAAAACAGCCTCTTTTTGAGCATCGTTCATTCTTGAGAACTCTTTATCTAAAACTTTTTTTCTTAATTTTAAAAGTTCTTTTTTATTGTTAATATCTATCATAATGCGCTCCGTTTCGTTTTTTACTTCGAGGTAATTATTATAGCATGGTTTTATGTTTTTTACTATAATAAAAAACAAATAAGATGTGTGCCAAAATTTATTTATAATAAAACATTGTAAGGAGCAGCCTATAAAACTCTAAATACTGCCACAGTAGGTAATGCAAAACTAGTTTTGTGTTGTGCTGTGTCTTTTAAAAATAATAACAAAGGGCTGTCCACATTTAATTTTATGTCTATAAATGTTCTAATAGCCTCTTCTAAAGCCTTTACCTATTATCTCTGTAGAGCTATTGATAACAATAAAGGCTGTCGGGTCTATCTCTTGTGCATACTCTCTTAAGGCTATTGCTTGTGTACGAGACAGCGCTGTCATTAAAGCGGTGCGAGAGCTACCTGTGTAAACACCTACACAGTCCCATTTTGTTACACCTCGGTTAAGGGTGCCTGTAATATAAGTCTCAATTTTTTTGCGTTCAGAAGTTATAACAAATGCTACTTTTTTAGTGCTAATATTCTCAATAACTATATCAAGCACAAAAGATTTTATTACAAGGCCTAACATTGAGTATAGGCAAACTTCAATTCCGAAAATAAATAAAGTAGCAAAAGTGATAAAGAAGTCGCTAACCATAAGGGCTATACCTATGTTAACGCTTGTAAACTTTCTAATAATCATAGCTATTATGTCTGTGCCACCAGAGCTTGCACCTGAGGTGAATAATATGGCAGAGCCTATACCCGGCAGTATAACAGAGAAGATTAATTCTAGCATTGGCTGATTTGTAAATGGCTCACTCATAGGAATCAGCATTTCAAAAGCTTGGGTAAAAACTGACAGAGCTAAAGAGCAGTAAACCGTTTTAGCTCCAAAGCCCCCGCCCAAAAATAAAAAACCTAAAATTAAGAATAATACGTTTAAAATTGCCATAATTGTAGCACTTGATAAAGGAATTGGCAGCGCGGACATAAGCACGGCTATACCGCTTACTCCACCAGTTGAAAAGTGATTTGGAAATTTAAAAAAGTAAACGCCTGCCGCAACTAGTAAAACTCCTAAATTGAGTAATAAAAATTTTTTTATTTTATGTTTCATGAGAGCTCCTATTCAAATAAGTAAATTTCTTTGCTATTTTACACTAATGTTTGATTAAAAGCAAGGGGATAGCAAAATATTGTTTTGCCTTTTATATATAAAAAAGAGACGAATAAATAAATATCCGTCTCTTTAAATGCTAGTTTTACTAAATTAATAACCGTGTGCCTCTTTAAGCATCATGTCTTTAACTTTCATCAGCCTAACTTGTGTGCTACGCTCATTCTCGTCAAGTTTCATTGTTATATATTTAATATTTTTTCTTGTTTCAGGTATCATAACGTGCTCTAAAGCGTTAACTCTACGTCTTGTTTTCTCTATTTCTGCCGCCATAAGTTGGCAAGACTTCTCAATTTCTGCTAGTTTTAGCATGTCTTGAAAAACTTCTGATAAAAACAAGATAGCATCGTCTAAGTCTCCTGATGTAAATGCAAAACCATATGAGTAAATGTCATTAGGGTCAGGAGTTCTTGTTTTAAACTTAAACTGAGGTATATCAACACTCATTACGTTCACAGTAGAACTCTCAAGGCTAATCTCTTGTTTTGGCGCAAGTAAAGCAGTATTTAAAAACTCTTCTTGTGTGCCCGACTTAGCTAGCAAAAACTTTTGGTTTGCCTCTTTTATTCCCACTTCAACCTTTTCTCTAAGCTCTTTATTCTCTCTAACTTTCATTAAGAATTGGCGCATTAACTCATCACGTTTGTCTTTTAACAGTTTATGTCCCCTAACAGCTGTAGTAAGCTTTTTCTTTAGCTTAGTAAGCTCCATTCTGGTGGGATTAACTTGCTTGCTTGCCATGTGTTAAATCACACCTTTCCGTAATACTCGTCAAGGTAAGCGTCCTTAATTCTCTTAAGCTCACTTCTTGGAAGTATAGAAAGTAATTTCCAGCCTAAATCAAGTGTATCTTCAATACTTCTGTTTGTTTCATATCCTTGAGAAACATACTCTTCTTCAAAAGCGTCTGCAAATTTTGCATACAGCTTATCAATCTCTGTAAGAGCAGCCTCGCCTAGAATAACCATAAGCTCTTTAGCCTCTTTACCTCTAGCATAAGCCGAGAATAACTGGTTCATTGTGTCTCCGTGGTCTTCTCTTGTTTTGCCTTTACCAATACCTTTGTCTTTTAGACGAGAAAGTGAAGGCAGAACATCTACAGGAGGAGTAAGGTTTTTTCTGTAAAGCTCACGGCTTAGAATAATTTGTCCCTCTGTAATATATCCTGTAAGGTCAGGAATTGGGTGAGTTTTATCGTCCTCTGGCATTGTTAGAATAGGAATAAGTGTAATACTTCCGTTTTTACCTTTTAGTCTTCCTGCTCTTTCATAAAGAGTTGCAAGGTCGGTGTACATGTAACCTGGGTATCCACGCCTACCTGGAACTTCTTTACGAGCCGCTGAAACCTCACGAAGTGCGTCTGCGTAGTTTGTAATATCTGTCATAATAACAAGAACATGATAGTCCTTCTCAAAAGCTAAATACTCTGCAGCTGTTAAAGCCATACGAGGTGTAGCTATACGCTCAATAGCAGGGTCGTTAGCTAGGTTTACAAACAAAACAGTTCTATCAATAGCGCCTGTCTCTTTAAAGCTCTCTATAAAGAAGTTTGACTCTTCGAAAGTAATACCCATAGCAGCAAACACAACCACGAATGGGTCGTTTGTTCCACGCACTTTAGCTTGCCTTGCAATTTGAGCCGCAAGATTAGCATGTGGCAAACCAGATGCTGAGAATATAGGTAGTTTTTGGCCTCTAACAAGTGTGTTAAGACCGTCAATAGCAGAAACTCCTGTTTGAATAAACTCTTGTGGGTAGTTTCTAGCTGCAGGGTTCATAGGTAATCCGTTAATATCATCACGTCTGTCTGGTAAAATCTCTGGGCCGTCGTCTATAGGTCTTCCTAGTCCGTCAAAAACTCTACCAAGCATGTCTTCACTTACTCCAAGCTCCATGCTTTTACCTAAAAATCTAACTTTAGAGTCTGCTAAGTTAATACCGGTTGCGCTCTCAAAAAGCTGAACCAAAGCGTCTCCGCCGTTTATCTCAAGAACTTTGCATCTACGCTTCTCACCGCTTGGAAGCTCTATTTCTGCTAGCTCGTCATAGGTGACGTTCTCAACATTTTTAACAAGCATCAAAGGGCCTGCAACCTCTTGAATGGTACGATATTCTTTAGGCATAGAAACCCTCCTTTCCGGACAATATCTCGTCTAGTTCTTTTTGTATATCTACTTTAATTTTCTCAAATTCTTCTGTTAACTTGTCGTCTTCAATATATTTGTAACGACCAATGTTCTCTCTAACTTTCATATTAGCAATTTTCTCAATGTTTCCACCTTGCTCTAAAGCCTGTGCGCCTTTGTTGTAGTACTCCATAACAAGTTGCATCATATAAAGTTGTTTCTCTAGGCTTGTGTAAGTATCTGTCTCATGGAAAGCATTTTGATGCAAGTAGTCCTCACGAATTGAGCGAGAAGCCTCTAGTTTTAGTCTATCAGGCGCAGACAGCGCATCCATACCAACTAGTTTAACAATCTCTTCAAGCTCTGCCTCTTCTTGTAAAAGTCTCATAAGTGAGGTTCTAAGGTTCATCCACTCTTTGCTTACATTGTCATTAAACCAGTCAGACATACTGTCTACATAAAGTGAGTAGCTTGTAAGCCAGTTTAAAGCAGGAAAGTGCCTTCTGTAAGCTAGGTTAGCATCAAGCCCCCAGAATACTTTTACTATACGTAAAGTAGCTTGAGAAACAGGCTCTGAAATATCTCCACCTGGAGGTGAAACCGCACCAATAACTGAAAGTGCACCTTTTCTATCATCACTGCTAAGAGTAATAACATGGCCAGCTCTCTCATAAAACTGTGCAAGGCGGCTACCTAGGTAAGCGGGGTAACCCTCTTCACCAGGCATCTCTTCCAAACGTCCTGACATCTCACGTAAAGCCTCTGCCCAACGAGAAGTAGAGTCGCCCATTAAAGCAACAGAGTAACCCATATCACGGAAGTACTCAGCTATTGTAATACCTGTATAAATTGAAGCCTCACGAGCCGCAACAGGCATGTCAGATGTATTAGCTATAAGCACAGTACGTTTCATAAGTGGTTGACCTGTTTTAGGGTCAATAAGCTCTGGGAACTCGTTTAGAACGTCTGTCATCTCATTACCACGCTCGCCACAACCAATGTAAACAACTATGTCTGCCTCTGCCCATTTAGCAAGCTGATGCTGAACAACTGTTTTACCGCTTCCGAATGGTCCCGGAACAGCCGCAACACCGCCTTTAGCAATTGGAAAAAGTGTGTCTATAACTCTTTGACCTGTAATAAGTGGCATATCTGGTGGTAGTTTTTTCTTGTAAGGTCTACCTTTTCTAACCGGCCATCTTTGCATCATTGTAACAGGCACTACACCTTTATCTGTTTCAACTTCTGCAACAACTTCTTCAACTGTGTAGCTGCCAGCTGTAATTTTTGTAATTGTACCCTCTAAACCGATAGGTATCATAATTTTGTGGCTTACTATTTCTGTTTCTTCAACAGTACCAATAATGTCGCCAGCTACAACTTTGTCGCCCACTTTAGCTGTAGGAACAAAGTCCCATTTTAAGTTTCTTTTTAGTGAGCTTACCTCAACACCACGCTGTAGGTTGTTTCCTGAAACAGCCATAATGTCATCAAGTGGTCTTTGAATTCCGTCGTAAATAGAGCTTATAAGGCCTGGGCCTAGCTCAACACTCATAGGAACTCCTGTAGACTCAACCGGAGTACCAGGACCTAAGCCCGATGTCTCCTCGTATACTTGAATGGATGCGTCCTCACCATGAATTTCTATAATCTCGCCTATTAGGCGTTTATCGCCAACACGGACAACGTCAAACATGTTTGCGTCTCTCATGCCGCTCGCAATAACCAATGGACCTGCAACTTTTTTAATAGTGCCTTTGCTCATTGTGTTAAATCATCCTTTCTTTTTTAGCGAAAAAACAGTATCAAAATTTTATTCGAAAGAGTGCATAGAAAGCCTTTGTACTCACATAAATAAAGCTTTTTAATATGTTATCACCTGTATGATTTATTCGCTGCCAAAAATAATATCGGAGCCAACCGCTTGCTCAACAGATTTTTTAACCATTTTAATGCCCATTCCTGTATTTCCTTTAAGGCCAGGAATAGGAATAACAGCCGGAAGAGGGAACTCTCTTAAATAATCAATCTCTCTCTCAAGTTCTGCTGCTAGCGCCTCCGTAATATAAACAACCGCGTATTTGCCCTTAGATAAATCTATTAAGGTTTTAGAGCCTTCTTCAGTGTTAGATATTGGGTAAATGTCAAGCCCTAATGCGGCAAAACCATATATGCTGTCTATATCTCCGAGTACGGCTATTCTATACATACATATCCCTCAATCTTTCTCTGATAATATCGTCATTAAGCCCTCCACGCTTTGAAGAAAGAACAATTTTAACAGTGTTAATTTCGTTTTGTCTGGCAATAACATAAGCCATTAAAGGACCTATTGTAAAAGGATTAACCTTTTGCTTTTTAACTAAGTCCATAACTTTATCATCGCACCATTTCTCAAAAGACGAGTTACTCTCTTTGACTTTTTCTATAGCTTCACTATAGACTGTATTACTAAGATAAGCAAATATTTCCTCTAAGCTTTTTGCCGCGGCAGTGGCAAGCGACTTAACATTTAATGTGTCACAATCCACTAAAGCCTCGTTTATAAAACTAGAGCTTTTTTTAGTTCTTTCGCACCTTACGGCAATTTTTATATTTGCAAGTGCCACAGTAAGCTCTGCGTAATCTTTTACTAGCTTGTCCTCAGACTCTTTTCCTGCTTTTAAAATATTCTCTAAACATGCTTTATCTAATATAATATCGCAAAGCTGTCCATCTGAAGTTTTTAAAAGTGTTTTATAAGCCTCTTCTGCAGGAGCTCTCATAGACTTAGGTAGCAGTGAAAAATCGTTCTCTTTAACAGCTTTTACCATAAGCTCTACATCAACAGTACCACCGCTTTTGTAAACATAGGCGCTGTCTTTTCCTGTTACAGTAGCTTTTACAGCAGCTTTAATATTGTTGTAATCTGTTGAATATAAAAGCACATCAAACGGACTTAAATCTTTTAAAAGCTCTTTCATAAACTCCCACAGTTTTTCAGACTCACCTTTTAAAAGTTCTTCTAAATCCTTTTCCTCACCTTTGCCAAAACCCTTATCTTTAATAAAAGTCAATCCCTCATCATAACTTCTGCAAGCCATCAAGTTGTCTATATCTTGCTTTGACAAAAGATTTAATTCTCTTACTCTGACTCTTGCCACTTGGTAAGTATATAATTCAGTCATAGCCACCTCCTACTTAAATAAAATAGAAGACGCTTTGTCCTGTAGTTGCTCTATATTGTCAGCAAACAGAGCATCAAAACTACAATTTTCATCTATTTCATTACCTACAAGCACAAAGCCACTATTAATATTAGCACTCTCTTTTGAAAGCGCTATATTCTTAGGCAATTTGCTTGAAAAATCTTCAGGAACTCTTTTTATGTCTTTGTCGCCTAGCTTCATCTCAAGTTTATCTACACCACTATATTTAACAGCTAGTTTAGATAAGACCTCAAAATACTCACTAGGCTCTAAATTCTCAAGTTTTGCCTTAGCCTCAACCAAAACAGCTGCAATAAGTTCTTGCTTTACCTTTAAAACTGTTTTTCTTGTTTCAAGCTCGCAAGAAGACTCTGTACGGCTTAATATGCTATTTCGTTTTTCCTCTAAAACCTTAGAGTACTTATCGAGTTCTTTTTGTACATAGTCGTCGGCCTCTGCAATAATTTTATCGGCTTTCTCTTGGGCACTATTTAAGTGACTTTGGGCAGTTTCTTTAGCATCCTGTTCAATTTGTTCAATTATTTTTTCTAAGCCGCTCATCTCAGCCCTCCTATCTATTTTATTTTGGCATTATTAAAATTCAAGCGCACCTACGTTTAGAACTGCCAAAACAGAAATTAGAAGAGATAAAATAGCATAAGTCTCAACCATAATAGGCATTAAAAGAGCTTTTGAAAATTGGTCTGGTCTTTTAGCAAATAGAGAAATTGAAGCAACTGTTGCTTTTGCTTGCATTTTAGCTGAATGTAAACCTGCAAATGCTATAGGTAAACAAGCTGCTAAGTAAGCTAAACCTTTTGCAAAGCTGATGTCAGGATTTCCGCCTAAAACACCTATTTGTGTAAGTGTAATAAACGCAATAAGTAGACCATAAATTCCTTGTGTACCCGGTAGAAGTTGTAAAATAAGTGCTTTACCGAATAAAGAAGGGTCTTCTGTAACTACACCTGCTGCTGCCTCACCTGTCATACCAACGCCTATCGCTGAACCGATACCTGATAAAAATACTGCTAAAGCCGCTCCTGTTAATGCTAGTGGTAAACCTAATGTTGCCAATAGTTCTGCAAATTCCATATTATTTTTCCTCCATAATTTTAAAATGTTTTGTATTTATTGAAAATGGCTTGAATTTTCTTCCGCCACCCTCATAAAACTTACCAAAAAATTCTACAAACTCTAATCTGTTAGAGTGTACATAGGCGCCTAGTACATTTAGCCCTATATTGAGTGAATGACCTAAAACAAATACTACAATAAACAGTATTGCGCCACCTATTCCGCCGCCGCCCATAGCGCCCATTTGATTGAAAACAGAAGCTATAACGCCTGTGGCTAAGCCCAAAGCAAGAAGCCTTGAGTAAGAAAGAATGTCGCTTATATAACTTGTAGCACC
>CAYJEZ010000083.1:0-11792 GCA_964369215.1 uncultured Eubacteriales bacterium | reverse complement strand
TACTTACTATATACTCATATCCATTATTCTTAAAAGCCTGTTATATTTTGCAACTCTATCACTTCTGCAAGGTGCACCTGTTTTTATTTGTCCTGAGTTGAGTGCAACAGATAAATCTGCAATAAAAGTGTCTTCAGTTTCTCCAGAGCGATGCGAGATAATGGTTTTATAGCCAGCCCTTTTTGCAGCTATTACGGTGTCTATGGTCTCTGTAATAGTTCCTACTTGATTAGGTTTTATCAAAATTGCGTTTGCCGCACCTTTTTTGTAACCCTCTCTTAGTCTCTCTTTATTTGTTACAAACAAGTCGTCGCCCACTATTTGAACATCAGATCCTACCTCGTTAGTAAGAACCGTCCAAGCCTCCCAGTCATCTTCAGACAATGGGTCTTCAAGAGATATTATAGGGTAGGTGGTAACAAGCTTCTTCCAATAGTCTACAAGCTCTTGGCCAGTGTACGTTTTTTGTTTTTTAGGTAAAAGATATAGTTTGTCTTTTGCCCACTCAGAGCTTGCGGCGTCTAAAGCTAGTTTAACAGAATTTGTGTTATAGCCTGCCTTCTCTATAGCCTTAATAATAAGCTCAATTGCCTCTTCGTCTGCACTCAAATTAGGCGCATAACCTCCCTCGTCGCCTACAGATACTGCAAAGCCTTTTGCCTTGAGCATATCGCCTAGGCAGTGATATATCTCTGTACAAGCTCTTAAAGCCTCTCTAAAGTCGCTAATACCAGTAGGCATTATCATAAACTCTTGAATGTCAATATTGTTGGCGGCGTGTGCACCTCCGTTAATAATGTTCATCATAGGTGTTGGTATTTTTTTAGCAGACACACCACCTATAAACCTAAACAGTGGCATTTTATAATGTACTGCCAAAGCCTTAGCCACTGCCATAGATACAGCCAAGGTTGTGTTTGCACCTAAGTTAGTTTTATTCGGCGTTCCATCTAGTTCAATCAATTTCGCGTCTACCCCTGCACAGCTTACATATCCCATATTAGTAAGTGCAGGAGAGATTACGGTGTCTATTGTGTTTACAGCGTTAAGTACGCCTTTCCCTCGGTAACGCATTTTGTCGGCATCACGCTTTTCATGCGCCTCAAATTTTCCTGTAGAAGCACCAGATGGCGATGCGCCAATACCAACACAACCATTTGACAATATAACAGTAGCACTTACTGTCGGGTTTCCTCTTGAGTCTATTATCTCTGTTCCAAATACTTTTTCTATTTTAAGCATTTTAATTGTCCTCTCTATGAAAATATGGTGTATAGTATATTAAGTTAGAAAACACAACAGAAAAAGCTTTAGTTTATGCAGTTTTTCTTTTGAGAGCTGTTAGTGTTTGGGGCTTAATTTACTATATCCATATTATAGGCAAATAAAAAAACTTTAAACATGGTATATAAAACATAACAAGATTTTGTTACTGTGTAAAATTATAAAAGATTATTAACACTTAAAAATTCGCTCAGTTTATCTTCGCTTGAGAGCGCTGTTTTTACGTCTATCATAGATTTTACAATAGAGGCTATAGGGCCGCCTTTAACGCTGTTTTGCTTTTGGTAGTTGATATCATCAAGCGAGGAATACCAAGACAACAAGGCTTGGATGAGAAGCATTTTGTCGGCTTTATAGCTATAGTCATTGAAAACATCATTTAACTCTTTTGGGTCATTTTTTCGGTCAAAAAGTCTTCCTGTATAGCTATCTAAATAGTATTCAATTTTATATTTTTCTGTAACTAAGCTTATGTATCTGTATAGCATACCAACAGCGTATTTTCTGGGGTTTTCAAGATTGTTTTTTAGTGCAGTGAATAGGTCGTAACCGCTAATTAAGTCACTGCTTACGCCAGCAGCGCCTAAAATAGTTGCAGATACATCTGTAGTGGTAGCAAACTTATCTGTTGTGCCTTGTGGCAGAGTGTTTGGCATGCTCATTATAAGAGGAACCCTAAAGCTCTCGTCATAAAAATTGTGTTTATCGTTAAATCCGTGGTCAAAATATTGTTGGCCGTGGTCAGAGGTAAAAATAACTAAAGTATTTTCACGAAGTCCTGAGTTGTTTAAGTAATCAATAATTTTTCCAACTTGGGCGTCACAATAATTCATAAGAGCATAATATTTGCGCTTAAACTCTTGAATTTCTTCGTGCATTTCAAGTGTATACTCAGTTCCACCTGCCTCATCTAATTTTGAAGAACCCTCGCCGTAATCAGGTGGAGACATGTCTGTTCCTAACCCTAAAATTTTACGTAAATAAGGTGGTAAGTTTTCTAAGTCAGAGGCTTTAATATTGATGTCAGGAATGTCTATATCTTTAAATTTATCGATATATTCTTGTAGCGTGTCAATAGGCCCGTGTGGACTAGGAAAAGAGCAAAACGCAAAAAAAGGAGAGCTATTGTCTTTTACCTTGTCAATCTCTTCAATTGCTCTTTTTGCTAAATAGGCATCGATACAGTATTCTTCAGGCTTATTAAAGGGAAATTTAGATGGCCTTTCATATCCGTTTTCACGTACAAAAGCTGCGTATGAATCGTTACAATCAGAAGACTTTTCTCCTGATACATCTTGAACATCAAAGCTTTTTGGCAATTTACCGAAATGTGTTTTTCCAACCATTATTGTGGTATAGTCTTCTTCTTTTAAAAAGTCTGTTATAACAGGTAGGGTTTCAATTCGGTTTAATCCGTTTTCAACAGCCATATGAATTTTTGGATAAACACCTGTCATCAAGCTACATCTTGATGGACCACAAACAGGAGAAACAGTGTGTGATTGTTCAAACATTACCCCTTCTTGAGCTAGTTTATCTAGGTTTGGGGTTATGCCCTTTATGCCTCCCATACAACTTAGGGCGTCGCAACGCACAGTGTCGAACATTATTAGTAAAATATTAGGCTTTCTCATTAATAATTACCCCCTTTTTTTAACAAATTATACAATAGTGTTGTTTAAGTGTCAATACTAATAGGTCATAGTAAACAATAGCTTTTATAATCAAAGCACTACAAAATCACAATAAATCTCTGCTCACAAAACCCATAAATATTTATAGTAAATATTATTGATAACCTTATTGATAAAAAAATGAAAATAAAGCAAAAAAACATTGCTTTTTAATAAGTGTTGTGATATAATGTTTAAGCATTTGAATTCTGTAAGCTCTCAAAAGCTGCTTATAGGGGTCAAAGCCCGGCTAAAGCCGAGTATTTGAAACAGGCAGTCCGCTTTAAGGTAGATAATTACTTTAAATGAATGTCAAAAATTAATTTATGGAGGATAATAAAATGGATGCATTAAAATTGATGTCAGCTTCTTGCGTAAAAGAAGAAGCACCTAAATTTAACATCGGTGATACTATTAGAATTGGTGTTAATATTCGCGAGGGCGAAAAAGAGAGAGTTCAGTACTTTGAGGGCACAGTAATTGCTAGAAAAGGTAGCGGAATTAGCGAGACATTTACAGTTCGTCGTCTTTCTTATGGCGTTGGCGTTGAGAGAGTTTTTCCACTTCACTCACCAAATGTTAAAGATGTTAAGGTAGTTAGAAGAGGTAAAGTAAGAAGAGCTAAACTATACTATCTACGTGACAGAGTTGGTAAAGCTGCTAAAGTTAAAGAGCAAATTAGAAACTAATTATAATTTAAGGATGTTTGAGAGTGCACTAGCATTTTCAAACTTCTTTTTTAAAATATAAGGTATGTCACTATAAGTGGCATCAGATTAAATACTTATTTTGAAAGGATTGTATTGATATGAATAAATTTTTAGGAACAGACGTAATTTGCCAAATAGGCATACTTGTAAATGACATAGAGAAAACAGGCAAAAAATATGCAGAATTTTTTGGTGTAGACCTACCTCCTGTTATACATTCTGGCAAGCCTGAAATTGTGAAGGGCAAATATGAGGGCGAGCCTACAGTGGCTAGCTGCTTGATGATGTTTTTTAATTTGGGCTCAATGCAAGTAGAACTTATTCAACCAGACGAAAACCCAAGTGTTTGGAGAGACGATTTAAATCGTAAAGGCGAGGGACTTCACCATATTGGCTTTAAAGTTAAAGACAGTAAAAATCAAGCCCAAAATCTTGAAGAAGCCGGCTATAAAGTTCGTATGGCAGGCGAGTATGGAGATGCCTCAGGGTGTTTTCATTATATTGAAACCGAAGAAGCACTTAAGATGACTATAGAACTATTAGAAGAGTATTAATAGTTAAGGTAGTCAAATGTTTTAAAAATATAACAAAGTTATCTTAATGCGACAGTTCCCAGTGTGTTAACGAAGTTAACTGTTATAATAAAAAATGTAAAGACAGCCCTGCTGATTGTTCGAATAAAGCAAATTTCTAGTTAAATCTCGAACAACCACAAGGGTTGTCTTCTATTCTTGTGAAATATACTGAAATTATAGTTTAAATACACAGCTCATTTGTGATTTAACACATACTAAATTAGTTGACATTTTAACCTTTGCAGGTGTATAATTATTATTGAGTAAATATATAATCAAAATTTAGTTTGATTATATGTTCTTAGGCGATACTTCGACTATTCACTCCACGTGTTTTGCACGTGGCTAATACACCTATAAGGAGTACAAAGCTTATGAGAATAGCTTTTTTTACCGATATACATGCCAATCATGTTGCGCTTAAGGCGTGTTTGAATTATATAAAGAACAATGGTTTTGACGGAGTGGTTTTTTTAGGAGACTATATTACAGATTGTCCGTACCCTCAAAAAACTATTGAGCTAATAAATGATGCCAAAAATAGGTTTAAAACTTGGTTTGTAAGAGGTAATCGTGAAGATTACATGATAAAACACCACGACGGTAAAGAGGAACAAAACTGGAAATACAACTCTGCCAATGGTTGCCTTTTATATACTTATGAAAACTTGAAAGAGGAAGATATAGAAAATTTTAAGCAAATGCCGATATATGATGTTGTTGAAATTGAAGGTTGCAAACCTTTTGAGATTTGCCACGGCTCGCCTACTAGCACAAAGGAATACTTGCTAGCCCACACAAAGAAAGCAGATAAAGTTCTGGATAATTTAAAAACAGACTATTTATTTTGCGGTCACACACACAGATATGCAGAGTATGAGAAAAGTGGCAAAAAGCTTATTAACTGTGGTAGCATAGGGCTTAATGTTAACTTTCAAACAGAGGCTCAATTTGTTGCAGCAGAGTTTGCAGATGATGAATGGAAGACAAGTTTAGTAAGCATATATTACGCAAAAGATAAAATTTTAAAAGACTTTGAGGAGAGCGGAATATACAATAAAGGCTACCACTGGGCATATGCTGTTGCCAAATGCATTAAAACAGGCGTTAACTACCCACTATTATGTCTAAATAATGCTTTAGAGCTTTCTAAAAAAGGACAAGAGACGTTAAATGAGACACATTGGACAAAAGCTGCTCAAAGATTAAAGCTAAACAGCGACTACGATGTATCTGTGCACCTTGGAATGCCTACGTTGTTCGGAATGAAAAACTTAGAGGAGAGTGCAAGGCTTTGCAACGAACTTAACATAAGGTTTATTGAAATTCACATGACTTTTCCGTGGTTTCAACCAGAGAAAATAAATATTGACCACATGTTGCACTTAATGGAGAGTTATGATATTTATTACACCTTGCATATGGACAATATAAACCCTTGCCATTTTAACGACAGGCTAGCACAAGTGTATACTGAAACAGCGATTAACACTATAGAGGTAGCAAAAAAACTTAATGCGCCAATAATAAACATGCACTTGCCAAACTCTGGGTATATAAGTTTACCAGATAATAGGGTGTACCTATTTGAGCTTTATAAAGATGAATATATAGCAAAAATAAAGAGTTTTAAAGATGCCTGCATAGAAGCAGTTGGAGATAGTAATGTTAAAATAAGCATAGAGAACACAACAGGCTATAAAGATTTTGAGAAAGAAGCGCTTGAGATATTGCTTGAAAGTCCGGTTTTTTGCCTTTGCTTTGATACAGGACATGCCGAGAACTCTAAAAGTGATTGTGAAGAGTATATTATAGGTTATAGAAGTGAAAAACTAGCACATTTTCATCTACACGACACAACAGAGGGTAGACCTCACCTAATTTTAGGTGACGGAGATATTGATTATGCTAAGTATTATAAGCTAGCTAAATCTTACGCTAGCAGAATTGTGGTAGAGGTAAAAACTGTAGACGGACTTAAGAGAAGTATTGAGGCTTTAAATAAACTTAATACAGAGAAATAAGCTGTTATAAAATAAGTGAAATATACTTATCAATTAGGGCGAACAAATAAGTTTGCCCTAATTTTTTGTTTCAAGATGTTGTGCACGAAATATGCTGGCTGAAATCGATGTAAAATCCAAAGTTTCTTGCCTCACATAGAACTGCCATATGCACTATTTTAATAATAATCTACTTTATGTTAGTCTGTTATAGCCAATTAATAAATACACAAAAAAGGCAACCGCTAATTAAAGCAGTTGCCTAAATTTTTTAAAACTAAATTAACCTACGTTTGCATATACAACATCATACTCGAAATCGAATACTGCTGTTGGGTTGTAGTTTTGAAGTTTTGGATCGTAGAAATCATGATACTCATCAGAGTATAGAGGAATCTCAGGCATTAACTCATTCCAACGAATTTGTAAGTCTACCCATTTCTCACTCCAAGCCTCTGTATCGCCAGATTCTGTAGCTTTCATATCAAGAGCTATATTATAAAGCTCTTCGTCATCTGTAAATGTTGTGTTGTAAGCGCCACCTAGTTCAGGGTCAAAATAGTACCAGTGAGCACTTGTTGTAGCAAAACCAGTACCCATGTTAAACATGTGGTAGTTTTGTAGTCCGCCCATTTGATACATATTGTCAAACATAACATTTAAGTCAAGTGTAGTTCCGTTAAGTTTCATACCAATTTCAGCCATAGCGTCAGGTAAAACTCTAGCAATTTGGTCTGTTACAGGGTTAGGTTGTGTGTTTGCCCACTCTATAGTTAAGCCTGTTAATGTGCCATCAATGTCTTTGTAACGTACATCGTCTGTACCTTTAACATACTCACCGCCTGTAGCATTAAGAGTCCAACCATTGTCTATAAGTAATTGCTCTGCTTTGTCAAGGTCAAGTGTATATTTTATTAAAACTTCGTCTAACTCGTCTTTATTCTCTTGGTACTCCCATTGAGCAAGACCGTAGTTTCCGTGAACAACGCTACCGTAACCGCCTGTGTACTCTCTTGCAAACTCTTCTCTGTCGATACAGTAAGCAATAGCTTGACGCACCTCTTGATATTGAGTAGGACCATGGTTGTTAGCAAATCTAATCATACCAAAGCCGTTTCTTGGGTAAGTTGCATAATCAACTAGACCTTCATCAGACATTGAAAGGCCTCTTTCAATTGAGTCGCCACCGCTGATGCCGTAAAGAATATCTACAGAACCTGCCTCTAGCTCGTCAAATTGAGTAGCTGTTGTAACGGTTTTGAAAATAAGTTTCTCAATGCTTGGTTGAACGCCGTCATATGTACCTTCATAGTTAGGGTTAATCTCTAAAATAGCCTCTTGGTTAGCTAAGTCGAAGCTTACAAATTGGTAAGGACCAGTAGTAACCATTGGAGCATATCTGTAGCCAGTCTCAGAGTTGTTGATTGTCTCTTGTAAAAGCTCTGATGTGAAATTGTCGCTAATAACAGCACCTGTGCCGTCGTCAGTAATTGTAACCTCAGGAGCGATTACATGCATAGGAGTAGGGCTTGCTGCTGCAAAAGTCTCCTCGTAGTAGTATGGGAACTCCTCGGCAAGAATTGTGATAGAGAACTCGTAGTCTCCTAAAAGTCTTAAACCTGTAAATTGTTTTGTAGTTCCTTCGTTAAAAGCCTCAAAACCAACTACTTGGTCGCCAGAGAAGTTGTCAGCGTCAAGTGAGCCGAACTCTGGGCTTGAGCCTAACATGATACCGAAAATATAGTCAACAGCCATAATTGGTGTGCCATCATTATATTTTAGAGTATCTTTTATTTTGACTGTGTAAGTTTTTGTACCATCAGCATTTTCTGTAGTAGCAATGTCACCGTCTAAAACTTGTTGGTTTGGCTCATATCTACCCTCTCTTGTGTAGGAAACAGTAGCTGCACCACCGTGGATAAGCACTTTAATTTGTGCGTTAGAAGCATTGTTTGACCAACCTGACATCATGTCGCCGTTTATATCTGTAGTAGAAGCTACGATAATTTGGTTTTCAGTATCAGCAGGAGTAGTCTCTTCTTCGCTTTCTTCTGAGCTTTCTTCTTCGCTAGCTTCACTTGGCTCTGGAGTAGTATCAGTAGAAACAACAGGGTCTGCTGAACATGCTGTCATAGAGAAAGCCATAGTAGCGATTAAAAAAGCTGAAATTAACTTTTTAAGCATATAAAAGTCATCCTTTCTTAAAATAATACAGATTATTTTACACTTTATTAATCAAAAAAGCAATATTTCTTTCAATATATTAATATACATTCTATAATTTGTACAAAAGAAACAGAAAATTCAACCTTAATTTAGTAAATGAGACACGGTTTTAAACAAAAATTAAACTTTTAGTTACAAGTTTGTAACTCAGATTGTAATTTTGCCCATAACTAAGTACAATATATGTATATTTAAATAGAAAGGTATGTAAAAAATATGAAATTTACAGATTTTCCGTACACTCGACCAAACAAAGATGAAGTTATAGCGCAAATCGATAAATTAACAGAGCAGTTTAAGGCTTCTAATAGTTTTGAAGAACAATTAAATGTTTATAAAGAGTTAGAGGCTTTGTCTAGCAAAATATCAACAATGGGCTCAATATCACATGTAAGATATACAGTTAATACAAAAGACGAGTTCTATTCAGAAGAGAAAAAGTTTTTTGACGGTTTTAGACCTTTGCTTCAAGAGAAATTTTTGGGCATCCAAAAATTAATTTTCAATTCAAAATATAAAGAGGATTTTAAAAAAGAAATTGGCGAAATTTTCTTTACAAATATGGAGCTTGATTTAAAATCGTTTAGCTCTGAGGTTGTTACACTTGCACAAGAGGAGAACGAGCTTAAGTCTCAGTACCAAAAGTTATACGGTAGTGCAACAGTAGAGTTTGACGGCAAAACTTTGCCTTTGCCAATGCTTGGGCCTTATAAAGAGAGTCCAGACAGAGAAATAAGAAAAAGCGCACTAGAGGTAGAGGGTAAATTTTTTGATGAACACCAAGAAGAGCTTGACGAAATTTTTGACAAGCTAGTAAAAAACAGGGCAGAGCAAGCTAAGGTTTTAGGGTTTAAAAACTTTGTAGAATTAGCATATGCTAGAATGACAAGAAATTGTTATACACCTGACGACGTAGCTAATTTTAGAAAGCAAATTCTTGAAGATGTTGTGCCGTTAGTAAATAAAATTAAAGAGGTGCAAAAAAAGCGCATTGGTGTTGATAAAATTAAAGCATATGATAACACATATTTGTTTAATGATGGAAACCCAACGCCTAAGGGCACTGTAGAAGAGCAACTTGAGCACACAAAAACTATGTACAGAGAGCTAAGCCCAGAGACAGCCGAGTTTATTGACTTTATGTTCGAGTCAGAACTATTCGACTTAGTGTCAAAAGACGGAAAGGCTCCGGGCGGGTACTGCACAAGCTTTGCCGAGTATAAAGCTCCGTTTATTTTTTCTAACTTTAACGGTACATCAGGCGATGTAGACGTTTTAACCCACGAGGCAGGACATGCTTTTGCAGGGTATTTATCTATGAGAAACATTGCGTACTCAGACGTGAGAAGCCCTAGCATGGAGGGCTGCGAGGTTCACTCTATGGCTATGGAGGTTTTAACAGAGCCATGGCATCATCTTTTCTTTAAAGAAGACACAACTAAGTACACTTTAGCTCACACAGAGAGCGACTTAGCGTTTTTACCTTACGGAACAATGGTAGATTACTTTCAACACATTATATATGAAAACCCAGACATGACACCTAGCGAGAGAAATGCTAAATGGGCAGAGCTTGAGAGCAAGTTTAGGCCAAGTGTTGACTTTGAGGGTATTCCTTTTTATGGTAGAGGAGCAGGCTGGCAGCGTCAGCTTCATGTTTACCTATATCCTTTCTATTATATCGACTACGTTTTAGCGAGCACAGTAGCACTGCAAATTCACGCTTTGTGCATTGAGGATAACAAAAAAGCATGGGAAACTTATATGAACTTTACAAAAAAAGGTGGAACTATGACTTTTATAGAGCTAGTTGAGAGCTCAGGCCTTATGTCTCCTATGAAGGACGGCTGCTTAAAAGCCACTTGCGCAAAAATATCAGATTGGCTATTTGGTTTATACAGTAAATAAAGCCCAAAAACTAACAGTCCAAAAGCGAACCGCGTAAGTTGAATTTTTTTGCTGTATTTCTGCTGTGGTGCCTAAGTGAATTTATTAAATATTTATTAGTCATTTATGAGATACCCAATATACAGTTATTCTTAGAAAATTGAATTAATACAAACGAAAATGTAAGGGGCTTGTATTATAGCACCTTACATTTTTCTTATAAAATATTATTATTTCATACCCCACTTAGCAAGTAATTGCAGTGTGGGCATTAACTCTTTAGATTTTTGCGTAATAAAATACTCAACTTTAATTGGCATTTCATTGTATTGAACTCTTGTAATTAGGTTGTCTTTTTCAAGCTCTTTAAGTGAAGATGCTAGCATTGTGTTTGTAATACCACAAACTTTCTTCATAAGCTCGTTATATCTAATGCCTTGCTCGGCAGAAAGAACACAAAGTATAGGTATTTTCCATTTGCCCCCAATTTGTTTAAGTGCTGATTGCAAAGGGCATAGATCGTTGCAAGGGCAGTGGCTTGCTTTACATTCACTCATATTTTTCTTAGCTCCTCATTTTAATTTGCGTTATTGACTGAATTTTTATTTTGTGTTAACATTATATCAGCTCAGAAAAACAAAGTCAATATTAAAAACTTACTAAATCAAAGTGCATGAGAGTAAGTATATAGCTAAGTAATGAAAGGATTGTAAACAAGTATGAAAAAACTAGAGCAAGTAAGCAAATTATTTCAAGACAAAGAAAGCACAAAAATAGTTAGCACAGTATCGAAAGACGGCGAGGTGCATTCAATTGTTGCAGGTAGCATTATGGTAGTAGACGACGATACCATGGCAGTTGCAGAAGTTTTTATGAACACAACGAGCACAAATTTAGCGTTTAACGACAAAGCTGCTTTATTGGCAGTAAAAGGTATGGAGTCTTACTTAGTTAACGCTACTGTGCAAAAAAGACATACTGACGGAGCGTTATATGACACAATAGCTGAGAAATTTGCGGCGATGAAAATGCAAATAAGAGCAGTTTGGACATTTACTGTAGATAAAATTTACGATGAGAGTGCAGGCCCAAATGGTGGCAAGCAAATTTTTTAATTTTAGTTGTTTGACCATATTTTACTTTACAATACACTTTGTAGCAAATTGTAGCAATACATAAAAAACATAGAGAATATCTCGAAAGCGGGATAGCATAAGGGGAATTTGTGTCCAATCTTTAATATAATGACTAGACGGATAGATAGCATCGTTAATTTAGTTGCTTTCTTATCCGTCTTTTCTGTTTATAGTGGGTGTGATTACAGCACTAATATTCTCTGCTATGGCGGAGATATTTGAAATATTGTTTGATGTCTTACGACATCATTTAAGGGGTGTGCGAAAAAACAATATTTCCCGTGTGGTTAGGTGTTCG
>CAYJEZ010000082.1:0-11813 GCA_964369215.1 uncultured Eubacteriales bacterium | reverse complement strand
GTCGTTATCGTCGTTGTCGTCGTTGTCGTCGTTGTCGTCGTCATCGTCGTTGTCGTCGTCATCGTCGTTGTCGTCGTCATCGTCGTCTGACACTGGATTTAACGTTGTAAAGTCTATCCCGCTTTTCTCTAAACTCTCTTGAGTAAGTTTCTCATCTTTTAATATTTCTTCAACTACAAAACTTGGTAGACTGTCTACGTCGGTTTCTATTATTTCCACTGTAGTTTTTTCACCGTCAAACTCAGATTTAGCAGTTTGACCTGGCTTTAAAGTTGTAGATATTTTCACTCCGCCTACTTCGTCTACTCCAAAAATTTCAACCTCACCTGTAAAAAGTGTAAAAAGTGTAACTGTCTCATCAATATTATTTATATAACCAGAAGTTCCTCTAATACTTGTAACCATAGTCGATGTTCTAATGTTAAAAAGCTCATCTTCTTCTAGCGGTGCACTTACGTTAAAAAACATATCTCCCTCTAGCATAATTACTTCAAGTTCTCTGTCTTTTTTTTCTAATACACATAAAGACTCTTCGTCAATTTTTACGGCTTTAGTTTCGTCTAAGCTGATATAAGCATAGCTTTTTTCTCCCGTTCCAACCGAGTTTCCGTCGAACAACCTCATGTCTTCTTCAATTTGAAGTTCGGTATCCTCCGCGTCTGTTAATGTCACCTGCCCCGTAACCGCAGTTAGTCTCATAACCGCAGCTGTAGCGCTATGCGAGTTTAATTCTAAGTACACAATTAAAGCCAAAAAAGCTAGCACAACTGCTCCTACAAATAAAACTAATTTTTTGTTAATTTCTAACTTTCCCATTTATAAAACTACCCTTTCCATACGCTCCAAGCTTTGCATATACACCTTAACCAAGCCAACATGCTACTTATATCTTATATTGTTTGTAATAATTTTCTCATAACTCCCAAACTTTACTTTTAAAAAATAAACTTAGCAACACCTTATCAACTTTTCCTTCTTCAGCCATATTATTAAGTATGTTTGCTACATTTTCTATGCTTATGGGTTTTTTATACGGCCTGTCTTTAGCATACAATCCGTCAAAAACATCAATAATAGTAATAATTCGTGTAGGTATGCTTAAATCTTTGCCAGATAATTTATTAGGGTATCCACTTCCATCTAAAAACTCATGGTGTTCGCCTGCCCATTTGCATACAGATGCATATTCTTTGCCAAAACTTACTTGCTCAAGTATTCTCGAGGTCATAACAACATGCGTCTCCATTACACGTCTTTCTTCTTCAGTAAGAGTTCCTCTCTTTATTAATAAAGCAGTAGTCTCTTTTTCGGTAATCCAGTTTTTAGTTTCTCCGTTTAAATCTTTATAAGTAAACCGAGATATCTCTTTTATCTTATTCTCTAATTCATCATTTAAAAAAGGTACGCTGTTTGCCTCTAAAACTACTGACTTTACATACTCTAACTTCTTTTTTTGCTCCTCATAGCTTGCAACACCTAAAGCCTCTTCAAGCTTTGCTGTAAGCTCAATAAAGTCAAGCCTTGTCATAAGCCTCTCTAAGTCTGCATCAAGCCTTGTAGCCTTATTCATTACCTCAAGTGGCACACCTAGCTTTCCTACATCGTGTAACCAAACACTCATAATAAGTTGTTTTTTCTCTTGCTCTAAAAACTTGTATTCATCAAAATTATCAACTAGCCAGTCTACAAATCGTTCAGCATAGTCTGTCATGTTTTGAGTATGGGTTACATTATAGGGTGAGCGCTCGTAAATAGCTGCAGATAAAGCCCTAACAAGCGAGTGAAGCAGGTTTTCTATCTCTATTTGTTGATTAGCATTTGTAAGCGATATTGCCGCCTGAGAAGTAAGCGCAGACACATATATTTCGTCTTTCTGCTCAAAGTCTACTACCTCACCGCTACTTGACAATGCGTTAATCAATTGAATTACTCCAATGTCCTCTCCTTTGTTATTAATCATTGGAACAACAAGCATTGAGCGAGTTTTATACCCTATAAGTGAGTCGTATTTTCTAGGTCCTGAAAAGTCGTAGTTTTTATTTGTGCTTACGTCAGATAAATTTATTACTCTCTTTTCAATTAATGCACAAGCGCACACATTACTTTTATTTATTTTAACAGGTGGTAGGTTCATGTTCTCTATTTTTCCGCCCATAGACCTTGTTATCATTATTTTAAAATACAATCCATCATCCTCTTTAATATAAAGAGTACCTGCGTCACAATTTGTTAAGTCCATTGCAACATTTAATATAAGCTCTTGCATTTTATCAGGGTCTCTTTCAGCACTTAGCGACATGCTTACGTGCAAAAGTTTTTTAATAAGAGATTCTCTCAAAGCCTTTTAACCTCCCCACATTTGGCAAAAAAACTACACTCAAATTTCTCAGATAGCTCTATTTGCATTTCATCAATTTCTTCATCTGTTCTCATTGGGTCGTGGTGTGTAATTCCAAGCATTTTTGCACCACTCAATTTTGCAAGCTTAACCGCACTATCAATATCAGAGTGTCCAAACCCTTGTTTGCTCTTAATTTGCTGATTATCATATTGACCATCGCATAAAATTAAATCTGCACCTTTACAAAACTCGCTTAAATAATCTATATTCTTATAATTTATCTCACAGTCTGTAGCGTATACGAATGATTTATTGTTGTAAGCAAGCCTATAAAGGTTTACTCCACCTGGATGATAGCCCTTTATTGTGCTAATTTTCACTTCACCTATAACCAATTCGTCTAATATAGTGTTAAAGCTAATTTTAGCGGTAAAAGCCTCTGGACCTACAGGCCAAGCGGGTGGTTTCATAATCTCTTTTATTTTATTATATGTATCTTGTGCAGAGTATACATCTACACTTATATTCTCATCAAACATTATCGGAGAGCTTAAAATTCCACAAACATGGTCTATATGAAAATGCGAGAAAAACAGATTTATATGCTTTGGCCTATCAAGTACATAAGTAAGCCCCATCATACCGCTACCAGCATCTATCACAATAGTTTCTTTCCCTGCTTTTACAAGCACACAAGAAGTTGCTCCTCCGTATTTTTTATTTGAATTATTATGCACACATGCAGAGCCTCTAGACCCTAAAATTTGTATGTTAAATTCGCTCAATTTGCTTACTCCTAACCAAAATGTTTTTCTTATTTATACCTTTTATTTACTTTATTCTCTGCTTTACACTATTTACAACTATATTTAAAACAATCTTGTTTACTTGCATCGCTTGTATAATTATAATCAAACCACCCAAAATCAATATAATTTGATTGATTGTTAAAAACTCCAAGATTTTTTACTCTCTACTATATTAATCACAAATTGGTTAATTTTATCGCACAAGTTATTTTTTATTTTGTCTTCGACATAGAGCCATAAAAAACTGTAACAAAAGCATATTACTTTGTCACAGTCTTTATTCAGTATTACTTACACCACTACAACAAAAATATTGAATGAATAAGTTTTTTACTAATGGTTGTAAAATATATTATTACATTACAAAAAACTATAGGCAACAAACATATCAGTATATGTATATAGGGTTGGTAAAAAGCACTCTCTTGTCTTCATCGCCCATATATTCACCCCATACTTCAAACAATACCCATCCTTTTTTTGGGGTAATATTAACATCTGCTTTGTTATTTATAAGTTCTACTTCGTATATTACCTCTGCATTATTCACAACTCTAATACTTTTAGGTGCTATGCCAAATTCACTCCAAATTGCATTATTACTATCAAGGTCTATATTAAATTGTGCATTAATATTTTGCGAGGAAATGCTGTCGCCTAAATTAATAACTTTGTCTTGTGTGCAAATGTTAAAGCTTAGCTTAGGCCCTAAAGTAACATAAATTCTACCGTTTTCAATCGCTTCTTTCATACCTTGCGGCGTTGCCTCGTTTACGCCTAAATACGTGGTAGCAAAACTCAGTTTTTCTTCAATTTCGTGTAAATCCCTTCCTGAAACAGCACTTATTTTATTACCCTCATTCAGCTTGTCATACCAAAGTTTTATCGCCCTATGGTTTTTTATGGTATTGGTAGGTGTCTCTCTCGACCAAACTTCTATATAGTTTACATTACTCCAATTTTTCACTTTAAAATCAAAATAACAACCTGTGCACATAGGCGAACCCACTTGGTAAGGGTGTGCTATGCCAACAATTCCGCCATTGTTTTTTATCTCGCTAATATATTCATCTATGTTGTCAGGAGTAGCAAAACGCCAGTCTACAATTTTATTACAACCAAGTACTAAAACGTGTCCGAAAAAAGTTGTCCATTCTATCCCTTTTAAAACTGTTTTTTCTCCTAACTCATCACTATTTAAGTCTTGGTATGCGCTTAAAGTGTTGTGGTCGGTAATCGAAAAACATTCGATATTTAAGCTTTTTAGGTAAGCAAGCAACTCACTTACACTAAGTTTTCCATCGCTATGATAGGTATGGCAGTGTAGTTCTGCAGAAATATATTTCATTTTACATTACCCCCTTGACTACTAAGCTATAGTGAACATCGTCGTGTAAAACAAGGTGTACATTAATAACCGCCCTGTAAGTGCCTGGTTTTATTTTTACATTTACAAAGCCTAATGAAGAATTGTTTTTTGATATAACATGGCTTTGCACCGGTTTTTGGTTGTGTGCACAACCTAAGTAGTTCCCATCGCTATCGTCAATAGATAGAGTTATAAGGTTTGCTATTTTCACCAAATCTTCATACTTTCTCTGAGCTATCTCTTCCTCTGTTAAATATAGCGGAAGAACTTCTTTTACAGCATTTTGGCAAATTTCTCTATCTTCAGTAAATTTAGGAGAATACTCACAGTCAAAAATAAGCTTTTTGTATTCTTTTTCAACTTCAATATTTACTATAACATTTGTTTTAGACATGTCTTTTGTTATAGTAAAAATATTTTTATATATTATATCCATTTTGTTTTTCCTCTTTTTTATAAGATTACTTTTATATTAACTTAACAAATCTAAATATATGAAATAATTAAGACAGTAACTAATTTTTAAGCATAATCTATTTTATTCTTCTTTCTCTTCTCCAGATTAATATTAAAGCAACAACAGAAATAAGAGTAATACTTATGCCTAAATACATTCCTATAGGAATAAATTCAACTAATACTTCGTTATATCCCTCTTCAAGAGGAATAAGTAAAAACCCATCTAAAAAGGTAGATACAGTTACCTTTTCTCCATTGACATAGGCATTCCAACCTTGTTCATAAGGTACTGCAATGACCAAGTCGCTAGCTTCAATTGTAGTTATTTCGCCACTTATTTTGTTTCCACCCAGTTCATTTACCTTAAACTCATTTTCACTCAACAGCTCATAAACCTCGTCTAAAACATCCTCATTTAGTCGATAAAAATCTTTTGTATAGTTTAATGATTCATCTTCCTCTTCAATCGTTATACTGCCCTCGGAACGAAATGCATTTTTTAAAGACAACATCTCATCATTTTCATCAAACGATATTCTATCGCCTTCTTTCAGTTCACCTAAACTCTGCAGAGAAAAATTAGTTCTACTGTTAACAACTGCTATTGAAGATAATTTTTCTTCTCCTCTATATGTATCAATATTTATCCCATGCTCATATTCATAGTAACCTTTAAAAGTTACATGGCTATAATAATAGCCATCCTCTACTACATCAATATTATATTCTTTTTCGCTAACTTGCTCGTAGTCTAACTTTTCATATAAGTCTCCCTCTACTCCCAAAGCATTACAAATATCATTTTGAACTCGTGCTGGGTCATTTGTTTCAAGCGTTACTATATCAATATCCATATCTTGTGCAGAATCTTTAGGAATGGAATAAGCCATAGGCAAATAGTTTGTATTCTCATACAAAAAATTATTTTCGTCTTCAAAAAGCAAGTTGTACTCATTTTGAATGTAAGTGTAATCTGATACAGTAACGGAGTCAACATTACCACCTGCCACCAAATTTGATACATCGCTGTCAGCTTCTTCGATTTTTTTAGGAACGGCTAAATATTTAATAGATAAAAGCATATCAGACAAAGGGTTAGAAGTCTCATAACTATAGCTAACATCTGTATACAGTCCTTCTAAGCCAAGGGACAAATACATTTGTTTTATACCCGGTTGTATGGTAGAAGAAAAAGAGCTGGCACTATTAATATCATCAAGCATATAATTAATATTTACTGTGTTTTTTGCTATAAATTCTGTGCGATAAAAATTGTCACCACTCTTTTCGTTAACCACTTCAACAAGCTCGTCATATTGCTCAAACTCACTATAATAATGACTTCTAGAAAAATATTGGTCCTCTCTTAAATACAACATATTAGCAAACAGTTCTGCTATAATTATACAGCAAAATACAGTTTTAACAACTAAGTAAGTTTTATTACTTGTATTGGCTAATTTAAAATCGCCTAAGGCTTTCGCCTTTGATTCTCTAAAATATATGTAAACAAATAAAATAATACTATATATTCCAACTAATACCAAGGTAATAAAAGCCTCGTCTACAAACACCTCAGGAATACAAGCAAAGATAATTACTAAGGCAACTGCAAAGCTAAGTAAAGAATGATATGTTTTAACATGCCTAATATTTCTATACAAATCATAAAACATAACCAAAACAAGCCAAATATACAAATAGCCAAACCTAGCCTGGTATCCATTAGGCGTATCAAACCCATGCCAAATCAAATCTAAAACGCTTACAGTAAAGCTCATCACTAAAAAAAGAAAAAATAATGACATCACTATTTTTTTTCTTTTTTTAATACCTTTGTTTAAAAAATATAAAGGCATTGCTATAAAAAAAACCACACCCAAATAAATGTTAATATTATAATCCATTATATCGTAAGAAGAATTAAAGAAATTGCGGGCAAAAATCTCTTTAAAGTCTTGGAGAAAATACAAACTCAAATTTATAGAACTATCTCCAGAGGAATTACCTGAAAATTGAAAAATAGTTGGTATTATTACTATTGCTACTAAGAAACCTGCTAAACAAGAATATAAAATAAATTTTCCTGTTATTTTCATAATGTTATGTTTTGGATATATACAAAGTATAACAATAAAATATAATACTAAAAAAATACATAGCATTATACATACATAAAAATTAGTTAATATACAAATAGCTAGTAGTAATGTATAGGGTATCCCTTTTCCAGTTTTCACTAATCGCTCTAAAGCCAAAATCACAACAGGAGCAAGCACAAATACATCAAACCATGCATAAACAGAAGAAAATATCGCTATAAAACTTGATAGGGCATATGCACTAGAAAAAACTACCATATCATACTTAGGTAGTTTAAAGTGTTTTACTAAATAAAAGGCAAAACTGAAACCACATAGCCCAATCTTAATCATACTTGAATACATAACGTACTCTAAAATATATTCTTTAGGAAAAAGAAGCATGAAAAAGTTAGTAATACTAGACACTGTTAAACCATAAAACATTGGGTAACCAGACCCTAAACCTAGGTCAAAAGCATATAGTAAACTCTCAGAGTTTTTCAGAGTATCATAATATGCATTAAGAAAAGGTATAGTTTGGTGTCCCATATCAATAAATAGGTATGCGTTGTCACCAAAAGGGTATATTTTCTGAATAATAGCTATAATAAGCATTGCAATGCTTGGTATTAAAAAAGCTAAAAGGTAAATAGCATACTTTTTTTTATTGTGTAGACTTATTTTACCTGAGGATAATCTTTGCATTTATATTCTCCTTAAAAAATTTTCTGTTCGTAACATATTTTATTCAGTTTTAACATTTACCACTTTAACCTGACAGATATTATCCGTAAGGTTAACTAGTATTTTATAGCAAATCCACCAAAAACTAACAGCCTGAAAACAAAAACCAAATAAGTTAACGTTTTTACATTTTATTTATGCAGCTTTTTCTAAGTTAATTAACTCTTAACGCTGATTAGAGGTTGTGACAAACTTATGTTAAGCCACAACCTCTATAGTTAATAAGGTGTATTTTTACCTGTTAAGGTCTGCAAGTTCATTAAGTAGTGAGCCTAATTTCTCTTCCATTACATCATCGTTAAATTGGCATGTTCCAACTACATGGTGCCCACCACCACCATATTTTAGCATAACGCTACCCACATTTACTTTTGATGTACGATTTAAAACACTATGACCTACAGCCGCAGAGCAACCCATGCCACCCCTACCGCTCACTATCCATACTGACAAGTTAGCTTCAGGGTACATACTGTAAATCATAAATCTGTTGCCTGTGTAAATAGGGTTTAAACCCCTAAGGTCTGAAATAATAATGTTATCTTTAATAACTGTATGCTCTTTTACCATTTTCTCAAAAAGCCTTGTTTGCTCAAAATACATGTCAACACGCTCTTTAATATCAGGCAAATCCATAATTTCATCAATAGTCATCTCTCTACACCAGTCAATTAGTTTCTCCATTAACTGATAATTACTAATTGTGAATTCTCTAAAACGGCCTAAACCTGTTCTTGGGTCCATTAAAAATCCGAGTAAAATCCATCCTGACGGATTTAAAATTTCATCTACTGTAAGCTTTGCAGCGTCAACCTTATCTACTGCCCATAAAAGCTCATCATATCTTGGAAACTTCTCTTTGCCCCCATAATAATCATATACAACATGAGCCGCACTGTCACACAAACGACTGTCGCCTACATATTTACCCTTAAACGCATTGCGCTCTGTCTCGCTTGAGTGGTGGTCAAACCAAAGCCCACAACCCTCTACAAACGGAACATTCGCCAAGCAGTCATCGGCAGTTATTTCAATCAAACCATCTTGTAAATCTTTTGGGTGGCAAAACTTCCAATGATCAATAATACCAGCATCTTTTAAAAATACAGCACATGCCAAACCATCAAAGTCAGACCTCGTAATAAGTCTCACTAAAATCATCTCCTTTAGTTATATACTAAAACACGTTTAAAAATATTAAACATAAATCTACTCTTATCTATAATACTATCATCTTAATAAAAAAAACGCAATAGTAAAATGCAAAAAGATAAAAATTTGTAACTAAATGTTAGTTAACTTTATTATCATTATTGCCCAATATATAAGAATTTATGTTAATTGCAACTTTATCAATTAACCTTTGCCTTGCTTCTCTTGACGACCAAGCTATGTGGGGGGTTATAATGCAGTTTTTAAACTGAAACAAAGGGTGATTTACTGGAGGTGGCTCTTCCCACATTACATCTGTTGCAATTGCACCTATAATTTTTTGCTCTAATGCTTCAATCAAGTCTTTTTCTTCTATTATGCCCGCCCTTGCTGTGTTTATAATTAGTGCTCCTTTTTTCATTACTTTAAAAAGTCTTTCGCTTACAATACCTTTAGTCTCTTTATTTAATGCACAGTGAAGAGAAATAACATCACTTTTAGCAAATACCTCTTCAAGCGAAAAAGTCTCAATCTTCTTTGGGCTTTTTGAGTACGCAATAACATTCATCCCCATAGCTGTTGCTATATTTGCCACGCATTCTCCTATTGCTCCATATCCTACAATACCCATGGTTTTACCTGCAAGCTCAATCATCGGAGCTTCTATTTGCCCTAGCTTAATACTTTCATTCCAACCTATATTTTTTACCGTGTCACTATGTAATCGACAATTATTGCATAAACTTAAAAGCAAAGCTATTGTCATTTGCGCTACTGTTTTAACACAATACTCTGGAACATTATAAACTGCTATGCCTTTTTTTGCAGCATAATCAATATCTATATTGTTAAATCCTGTTGACAAAGTAGCTATACATTTCAAGTTTGGCAAATTATCAATAGTATTTTTATCATACCAAATTCTATTCGATACAATTATGTCGGCTTCTACTGCTCGCTTTAACACTAACTCTTTTGGGGTTTCAGCGTATAAAATTGTCTCGCCTAAAGCTTTTATAGGACTCCAACAAACATCTCCAGGATTAGTAGAGCCACCGTCTAAAATAACTATTTTCATATTAACTTAATTCCTTTCGTTGCAAAAATACTATACTAATTAAATTATATAAACACTAGAAAAAAACAAGTGCAAACTTTCACTTATGGTTTTCACATAGTTTTTCTTTTTAATTTCAATTTGATAATAGTATTATTTTACAGTACTTTTACATTAAAAGCAAATAAAATTTCTGTTTTTTACCCTTATTTTGCAGGTGCGGGTATTGCGTTTAGCCCTAATTCTATCCAACTGTTTGGGTCGGCATCATTTGGTGCATTTACGTACCTTGCTAAGGCTACTTCACCGGTAGAAGTATTTACGTGAATTGCAAAATTTGCCTCATTTGCTATTTTGGACTGCGCATCTTCAAATTCTACTTGAAGCCAAGTATTTCTTCCATCAAGAAAAACGGCGTCTTCTCCTGCTATTACATTAAAAACACTATCTGCAAAATCTCTTAATTGCTCGATATCCCCTGTGGTAGGCGGAATGTCATCATCTCCCTCTCCGTCGTTAAAAACAGAAACACGACCTTTATCATTATGTCTTATCATTAAAGAACCTTTTGTAACACCAGAACCCGACTCGTCGCCTGTTATCCATAGTAGCTCTACAAAATGATTTGGGGGCATATCATTTTGTGGCCTTATTGCTGCTAGTTTTACTGCTTTCACCATTTCATTTGCAGCATACACATCGTTTCCTTCTCTAGCGTCTTCTACATACTGAAAATATTGTGGAGCTAGCACTGCTACTAACACTGCCATAATTGCTACTACAATTATTAATTCTAGTAATGTAAAACCTTTATCATTTAATTTTATTTTTTTCATATTCATTTCCTCTTATATTCGTATTAAGGTACTGCTAAGTTTAAATGATGAAAATTTTATTTGTTAATTTTATATCTGTTATATAAAAAGTATTATCGCTTAATTAAAAAACTCATACACTTATTTTTTCCTGTAATTAAAATTTTATTTATGAGTCTTCCTCTTCATAAATGTGCATTAAGCCTTGCCTTTTATATTCTCTTATATATTTGTTTTAATAAATTTAATAATATTATTACTATTGCATTTCAATGCAATACATTTATTACCTTGGCTAATATTTACTATTAAACCCTATTTTTAAAATAACATAAATATTTTTTTGCTTTGATGTTGTTAGTTTTTCAAGATAATTTACTATAACTATACTTTTAAATATCTTTTAGTTTTCTTATCGTTTTATTTGCTGTATCTATCTTTTTTTCACGATAAAAAGCAGCCAAGAAAAATCTTGGCTACTTTTTATTATAATTCATAGGAAATGCTATTAATTAATCGTTAAAATATACAGGTTTACCTGTTTTTGAAGACTCGTAAATAGCGTCAAGAATTTTTGTTACTGTAAATGCTTGATCAGCTGTTACAAATAATTCGCCCTCACCTTTAAGTGCTTTTACCCAAATTTCAGCCTCTGCTGATTTTGGAGCTGCCCCTGATGTAAAGCCAGGAATATAAGGAGGGATTTTAGGACCAACTACAGTGCTAGATTGTTGACCAGCAACAACATGATTTAGCTTGCATTGCCATCCTGATGTATCAATTCCGCCTTTTGTTCCGCAGATTAAAGCATTAGCCTCGTTATCAGCAAAATTGTCAGGACCATTGATAGCCCAAGAAGCTTTTAAGTTGATAACTGCGCCATTTTTCATTTTGATATGGCCGAAAGCTGAATCCTCAACCTCAAAAGTTTTGTTATCCCAGCTAATTGGATTTCCACGACCGTCTGTTTGGCCTTGGAACTC
>CAYJEZ010000081.1:0-11955 GCA_964369215.1 uncultured Eubacteriales bacterium | reverse complement strand
GCATAAGTTCTTCTTTTGGAAAAACTCTTTTCATAAACGCACAAATTTCTTTGTATTCAGATAGTTTTTTTGACAAATCTTTTTCAGTTAAATTCATAATATTCCCCTCCTATTAATATTGGTAACGTGACTTGTTCTTTTTGTAGAAATAAAAAGATACAATTATCGCTAAAAATTCTGCAGCAGGAACAGCCAGCCACACTCCATCTAGTTCAAATATTTGTGGTAGTATTAAGAGTGCAATAACAATAAAGACTAAGCTCCTTAAAACTGAAATTATAGCAGACACTTTTCCGTTTGATAACGATGTAAACATTGCCGAAAAGAAAATATTAAAGCCCATAAACAAATATGCAGGTAAGAATAATAAAAGCCCGTTTTTAGCCATTTCAAATGTAGCACTATCTCTTGAGATGAAAATACCAACTGCTTCATCAGAGAATGCAAGAGTTAGTATAATAACAAGCACAGAAGCTACTGAAACAACCTTAAAACTTTGCATTATAACTTTATGTAAGCCACTATGATTTTGTTCACCATACTTAAATGCAATTATCGATGACACCCCTAAAGTATAACCTGTATATATAGCATTTTGAAACATTTGTATATATAAAATTACACTAATTGCTGCAACTCCGGCATCGCCTACCATGCTCATTAATATAAAATTAAACATAAGTGTTGTAATCGATGTAGCAAGTGAACCTACAAGCTCTGAAGAACCATTAAACATACTTTGACCGAGAGTTTTAATTTTAAGTTTTGGTTTCACAAAGTGCAAGGAGCATTTTCTGGCGAATATAAAATAGAAAAAACCAATTACTCCCGGAAAAGCATATCCAATACCAGTAGCTAAGCCTGCACCTGCTATTCCCATATCTAACATATCAGGTGAAATAAGAACATAGTCAAGAATAATATTAGTAATGCCACCTGCTAAACTTAGTATCAGCCCGAACATCGGGTGACCTGCTGTTACCATAAAAGATTGAATAAAAACCATAAAAAACAGTGGAACTAAAAATCCTGTAAAGCTAAGCATATAGTCTTTTGTAAGGGCATACAGGTTTTCACTTACATTTAATAAATTTAAAATTTCATCAGGAAATATTAAAACCAAAGCTGTAAGTACTCCACCAAGTATTCCTCCAATAATATAGATTACCGTTAAAAATTCTTGAGCCTCTCTCTTTTTTCCTTGCCCTAAGAATTTAGCGATTACAGCATTACCTCCTGTTGCAAACATAAGTCCCACTGCCATAACTATACCAATCAGTGGCATAACTAAGTTTACTGCAGCTAATGCGCTTTCTCCAACAAATGCTGAGACAAAAACACCATCAATAATCGAGTAAGTAGACATAAAAACCATCATAAGCATACTAGGTAATGTGTATTTTAAAAGTTCTTTCATATTAAAGTTTTTTGCTAACGGACTAATCATTTTTACTCTCCTCATTATAATCTTCAAACATAAGTTCTGACAAATATTCAATTACTTCACAGAATATATCTACTTTTTCTTCTCCGAACTTTGCTAAAACTTCACGTTCCATTTCATCTTCATAACTTGCCGTGGTTTCGTAATCTTTAGGACTGTCCGGATTTATGGATAGATAAAATACACGTTTGTCAGTTTCGCTTTGTGTCCTTAAAATATATCCTTTTTTACATAACTGATTGATTTTTTCTGTCACAGACGGACGAGTTATTTTTAATAAATCAGCAATTTGAGAAGAAGTATACTCATTAGGGTGTGCCTCTATAATGTTAAGATAAAGTGTGTCGTGGTATGAAAGAACACTCTTTTTATCGTGAGAATAAAGACGCTTAAGCTCATATAATGCTGTATCATGTGTTATTTTATTTAATGCTTTTGTTAATTTTCCGCTCATTTTGTTTGCTCCTTATTTCAATATTTAAATTAGATATTTTAAACTAACTACTTTACACTAACTATATTAACCTAACTATTTCTTTTTGTCAATATGTTTTTTAATTTTTTGTAAAACATTATAATAATATAAAAAATCAAAGGTCATGAGATGCGACCTTTACTTTTCTCTATTTATAAAGTTCCTAAATCTGCTCCAAAATAGCAACAATCATATCTTCTCCGCTATCGGAACATTATGATGCAATGAAGTCAAACGACCTTTTACAAGAGATAGAAATGCTCTTAAACCCTATTGATAGCAAGGGACAGACTTGTGACGGCAGATGATGTAAAGCAAATCAATGTTGGAAAGCGAGGTGGATAACAACTTAAATATGAGAAAGTAGGTGTAAATTTGAGCAAGATTACTTATCTTGAAAATCTATATAAAAAGTCAGTAAATTTACTTACAAGCGATGAAGATGAATGGAAAGATTTGCTTTCTACCGTAGGGCGATTTTACATACTGTCTTTTGACAATACGGTGCTAATTCAAGTTCATGCCCCCGAAAAACCCTTTATTATTATTCGACATGATATCAGATAAAGAAGAAAGCATTAACCTTATTTATAGTGAAAAACATAATGACATAAAAGGCATTATGTCTACCAAGCTAATTTCAATGCTTAAACTCATATAAATTTTAATATAAATTATATAATTTATTAATAATTTTTGTATTTATTGACTTTTATTTGCAATTTGATCAAAATCGCTTGATAATTTAACGATGTGATAGTATAATGTATTAAATTACTTTAACAGGAGAGAACGAAATGTGTTTATTTAGCTTTGCTACTTTTATACTCATTCTCAGCATTATTGGTTTTATCAATAGTGTAGACCTCTCATTGCTGAAAATAGGTTAAAGTGATATTAATGACTACTTTAAGAGCCTTCAGCTTTGCGTTGAAAGGCTCTTTTTTTAGTATAATTTTATTTTAAGGAGAAAACAAACATGAAATTAACACAGAACAGGACATTAACCCTTATTTCTGTTGTAGCAATCCAATTATGTGTAGGTATAGCTTATATTTGGAGTGTTTTTCAAACAGGAATAGCCGAGTCACTTTTTGGTGGCAACAATGCAAACGCAAGCCTTACATACTCTATTTTGCTTGCTATTCTATCAGCTGGCAGTATCGCAGGAGGAATTTTAGCAACTAAAGTATCCATAAAAATTGTAATTATGATAGGTGGCGTATTAATATCGTTAGGCTTTTTTATCGCCTCACTAACAACACCAGAATTCCCTGAGCTTCTTTGGTTGTCTTACGGTATTTTAGGAGGCATAGGTATGGGCTTTGTATATTCGCCAACTATTGCCTGTGTACAAAAATGTTTTCCTGACAAAAAAGGTTTTGTTACTGGAATTGTTGTTGCAGCTCTTGGTTTAGGTGGTCTTGTTTTTACTCCTATAGTAGAGTCAATTATAGCAGCAAATGGTGGTGTAGGAGTTGGAGAACTAGCAGCTTTTAGACTTATTTCTATAGTTTTTCTTGTTGTTTGTTGTGTTGGAGCCTTGTTTATTTACACACCAAAAGACAGCGTTTCTGCTTCTTCAAATACTGTGTCTACAGATTTAAATGCGCTTCAAGTACTTAAAAAACCAGAATTTTACTTAATTACTGTTTCTATGATGCTTGCATGTATGAGTGGACTTATGATGATAGGTTTTGCAAAACCTATTGCTATAGGTAGAGGAATGGTAGAGACTGCTACAATAGGTGTTATAGCTATTTCAATTTTTAATGCTATAGGCCGTTTAGTATGGGGTGCAGTTTCAGACAAAATTGGCCGTGCAAACACTCTTATTATTTTAATGATAGGCGCTGCTATTATGTCTTTACTAGTAAATTTTGCTCAAGGAGTGTTAATTTTTGTACTTATAGGTCTTGTAGGGTTTTTCTATGGTGGCTTGTTATCAACCTTCCCTTCTTTAACCGCTGAGGCTTTTGGCCCTAAATATGTTGCTACAAATTATGGAATGGTATTAATAGGCTTTGGTGCTGCAGCTGTAATATCTTCTTATATTGCTGGTTATTTTTTAGATTTAGCAGCTGGAGATATGGATAAAATGTTCCCTGCATTTGCAATTGCTGCAGCTTGCTCAGCATTAGGTGTAGTTATTATGATTTATATAAAAAATAGACTTAAGAAAAATTAATATAGCTTTAGACAAATATACATAAATGGTGGCTAACTTATTAAGCCACCATTTTTTACTTTATTTTTTCTTGACATTTGTACTAGTTTATGCTAGAATATTATTTGTTAAGCGGATGTAGCTCATCTGGTAGAGCGCAACCTTGCCAAGGTTGAGGTAGCGAGTTCGAGCCTCGTCATCCGCTCCAAATCCTCAATATTTTTATTGAGGATTTATTTTTTATACAATACAAACGGGATATGTGCAAGTATTTTACACATATCCCGTATTTTAATGAAATTTATCAAATTATATTATCTCTTTTGCTAAGTTCATTGCACTTCTAATAACTTTATCCATGTCATAATACTTATATTCAGCTAACCTACCTCCAAAAACAACATTATGTTTTTGGCGTGCTAGTTCTTTATATTTTTGATACAATAAGTTATTCTTCTCATTATTAATTGGGTAATAAGGTTCTTTACCTCTCTCCCAATCTGCTGGGTATTCTTTTGTTACCACAGTGCAATCTGTTTGAATGTTCTCAAAATGTTTATGCTCAATTACTCTTGTATATGGCACTTCTCTCTCAGTGTAATTTATTACAGCATTACCTTGATAATTCTCTACTTTTATTACTTCGTGCTCAAACTTTAAGCTTCTGTACTCAAGCTCACCTAATTTATAGTCAAAAAATTCGTCTATCATACCTGTAAAAATAATCTTATCTGCAATAGTATCAAATTTTGCTCTATCTGCATAGTAATCTGTACTTAACATAATCTCCGAGCCTTCTAATAGCTTTTCAATCAAATCGTTATATTTAGGTATACCTTGATATTTATCGTTAAAATAGTTGTTATCGTATGTAAATCTAAGTGGCAGTCTATTAATAATAAAAGCAGGCAAGTTTGTTGCACTTGTTCCCCATTGTTTTTCAGTATAACCTTTAATAAGCTTATTGTATATATCTTCGCCTACTAATGAGAGTGCCTGCTCCTCTAAGTTTTTTGGATTTTCGACTCTAACTTTATCAACTTGTTTTTTTATCTCCGCTTTTGCTTCAGCAGGAGTTCTAACACCCCAAAGCTTATAAAATGTATTCATATTGAACGGCAAATTATATAGTTCTCCTTTAAAATTTGCTACAGGAGAATTAGTGTATCTGTTGCATTCAGAAAAGCTGTTAACAAAGTCCCAAACCTCTTTATCGTTTGTGTGAAAAATATGTGCACCATATTTATGCACCAAAATGCCTTCAACATTTTCACAGTAAATATTACCACCTAAATGATGTTTTTTATCTATTACTAAACATTTTTTATTCGCCTTAGTAGCAAAATGTGCAAAAACCGAGCCAAAAAGTCCTGCACCTACAACCAAGTAGTCATATTTTTCCATAAAATGTTGTCCTTTCTACTTTTGCCCTAATATCAGTTAAATCCCATATGTCTTTGTAGCATATGGTAAATCGCAAGAATAGTCTTTTTGCCAAGGTCACCTGGCATATGTAAGCTGTTTCCTATAACATTTCCATATCTAATTTTATTATACATCTCACGGTTTTGCTCTTTAAAGTAGTCCCAAAGTTCTTCTTTTTCTTGCAGAGATTTTTCACTACCCTCTTTTAGTAATAATACATGTGAAACAGCTGTAATTATAGTTAACTGATGATACATATATGCTTTTATTTTTGGGTTCTCTAGTTCAGTCAGGTCGTATTCATCAAACATCAATTTATTAACTCTAATTTGTTGGTCTAACCTTGAAATCATTACTTGCTCGTTTACAGACTGGTCCTCTCTACCAATAAAATAATAGTAAACAGGTATATTTACATAATACATCTTCTCTACATAGGCAAGCGGTGTATAAGCATATAGGTTGTCTACATAAAAAGTATGGTTAGGAAGCTTAAGACCGCATTTTATTAATATTTCTGTTTTATATATTATTGAATGCATCAAAATATACTGGTCTATCTTGAATTTTTTTATATCGCTCCACCCAAAAACTTCATTGACAGGCATTATATCTTCATAACTCATTGTTTTTTTGTTTTTTTGCCCTTGTTTATCGTAAACATAGTCAGACATAAACATATCTACATCAATAACTTTTAACAAATCAACAATTGTTTTAAAATTAATTTTATCCACTTTATCGTCGCTGTCTACAACTTTAAAATATTTCCCTGTCGCATTCTCAATGCCAGCGTTAACTGCAGAGCCATGTCCGCCGTTCTCTTTATCTATCACTTTTACAATATCAGGGAATTTCTCTTTATATTCGAGTGCTATTTCAAGCGTATTATCTTTTGTAGAGCCATCATTTACAATAATAATCTCTATTTCATCGTCTACCAATAAACTTTCAACACAGTTTCTCATATAAGCTGCAGAGTTATAGCATGGTATTGCAACTGATATAATTTTCATATGCACCTCTCAGTAAAATTTCTGACACTGTTAGTTAATTAAAAATTTATTTTTATTATAAGTAAATCTTTTTTTAATTTATATTATTTCATATTAACTAAACAAGGTCAAATTTCCCAGTCATTATAACATAACATTTTTCATTTTTCAAGATTAATGCAAATAATGTAAGACAATGTTAACAAAAACTTGATATTTTTTTACTTTACTTAATAATTTTGCAGTTAATCACTTAATTTTTCTCTAATTATTAGCAAAAGTTTCTTCTCTCTTCTACTAACTTGCACTTGAGAGCAGTCAAATATTTTAGCTACTTCAGTTTGAGTTTTATTTTTAAAATACCTAAGTTCAATTAGTTTTTTATCGCTCTCATCTAAAGTTTTTAACGTCTCTTCTAATGAGAGCCTCTCGGTTATTTCGCTTTCTCTGCTTTCAATAGGTATATCAAATTGGCTTTCGCCGTCTTCACTGCCTATTGTTAAAGACACTGCACTAGTCGAGGCACTCATAGCTGTTGCAACGCTTTCAACATCTTCATTAAGCATTTCAGCTATTTGGCTTACTGTTGGTATATAACCCTCACTATTAGATATAGAATTGACAAGCTTGTTAATTTTTACTGCCAACTCTTTAATTCCTCGTGAGACTTTAACTATGCCGTCACTTCTAAAAAAGCCTTTTATCTCTCCTATAATCACGGGCACTGCATAGGTAGAGAATTTTAAACCTCTACTCTCGTCAAATTTTTTTGCAGCCTTAATAAGCCCCACACAACCTATTTGAAAAATATCTTCATAATCGGTTCCTCTACCGTTGAAGCGTTTTGCACACATATGTACAAGCCCCATATTCTCTGTAATTAATTTATCATTCATTTTTTAGTTCTAATTGTTTTACAAGCGTTACTGTTGTGCCTTTATTTATAGCTGACCTAACTTTTAGCTCGTCACAAAAGCTCTCCATAACCGCAAAGCCTATACCGGCTTGCTCGTCCCCACCTGTAGTATAAAGTGGCTCCATTGCTCTGTTAATATCTTCAATTCCACAGCCTTTATCTTTAACTTTTATAAGCAACCTCCCGCCTTTATATGCCTTAATACTTATATGTACCATTCCGGGGTTATACTTATATCCATGAATAATAGCGTTAGTAACCGCTTCTGATAAAGCAGTTTTTACATCTGACAAATCTGCTATACTTGGGTCTAGTGATAATAAAAACGCAGTAATTGCACCCCTTGCAAATGCCTCGTTGCCAGATATTGCAGCAAATTTTATTTCTGCTTCATTAATTACTTTCATATTTATGACCATGTCATGGTTTCCGCTCAAAACTGAAATGAAAATTTTAAGCCATCACCCGTGACCATCCTTTCTTTATTTTTCAAACTTATGACTTCCTTTCTCTTATGCTAATTATTTCTTTTCATTTTTTATCAGCATAAATCTAATACTAATTTCTTTCGCTAGAAGTAAACGAGAATACTCCCGCAAGCTTTGCCATTTTTGCTATATCCTCAGTAATATTAGCCAAAACCACCTTTCCATTCCAATGCTTCATCAGCCTAATTCTGCCTAAAATCAGGCCAATTCCAGAGCTGTCCATAAATGGTACTTCATTAAAATCTATTTTAAGTATTGGGGGTCTTATAGATTGAAGCGCAGTATCTATAGAATTTCTCAATTCTGCAGCACTGTGATGGTCTATATCTCCACCTAAGTAGGCTGTTAAAACCTCGTCTTTATATTCAAGTTTTACGCTCATTTTTACATTCCTTTCTTATTTATACTATTGTCTAAACAAATCTTTATCATTTCTTAGTTTCTCATATTAGAACATAGTATTAGCTTTAAATTTCTTTTAATATTTTTATGCAAAAAATAAAACATCTGTATAAGTATTTTACACAGATGTTTTTGATTTTTTTGTCGTATAATGCTAAAACAAAAAATTTATTACCATATATCATTATGTGCTTTTTCAAGCATTTTCGGTCTAACTGAGCTCACTAAATAAAGCGAACCACATACTACCATAACACCATTATAATGCAATAGCTCTTTAACGGCTTTATCATGGTCATATTCAAAGCTTACCTCTTTACAGTATTTCTTTGCTATTTCTGCAAGTTCTTCGGCTGTTACAGTTCTTGGGCTATCAACTTGTGTACATATAATTTTGCTAAAACAGCTACTTAATATTTTCAAGCAAGTATCATAGTCTTTATCTTTAACCATAGCTATAAGTGCACATACAGGAGTGTTTTTAAAATGTTTATCAATAAAATCTTTTAACGCCAATGCCCCTCCCTCATTATGGCTACCATCTAAAATAATTGGAGGATTCTCACTTAAAAGCTCTGTTCTAGCCGCAATTTTCATATTTTTAAAACCACTTTTTATATGTTGGTCTTCAATGTCAAATCCCTTATCTTTAATAATTTGTATTGCATCATAGGCAGTGCAGGCATTATATATTTGATGAACTGCACTAAATGGTATTTCAAGAGTAAAGTCATTGTAGTTAAACTCACAAAAACTTAGGCCTTCATTCATAATCTCATGTTTATCGTCTGTAATAATTAATGGAGCAAATTTTAGCTTAGAAATTTCAGATATCACCTTAATGGTCTCAGGTTCTTGAACAGGGTACAATACAACAGGGGTGTGCTCTTTAATTATTCCTGCTTTGTCAAAGGCAATTTTTTCTACTGTGTCACCTAAAACGTGGGTGTGGTCAAGCGATATCGACATAATAACCGACACCAAAGTACTTTTAATCGCGTTAGTTGCATCATAGCGCCCTCCAAGTCCCACCTCTAATACTACCACATCACAATCTTTTTTTGCAAACCAATTAAATGCTATGGCAGTAATGAACTCAAACTGGGTTAAATCTTCAATTTGCTCGGCAAAACTTCTTACATTTTCCACCTCTTCTAAGAGTTCTTCTTTCGATATCATTTCAGAGTTGATTTGAAACCTTTCTCTAAAATCAACAATAAAAGGAGAAGTATAAAGTCCTGTTTTATAACCTGCTTCTTGCATTACTTTTGCAATATAATTAGAGCATGTTCCTTTTCCGTTTGTTCCTCCAACATGCACAATTTTCAGATTATCTTGTGGGTTTGCCATAAGTTTTAATAGCTTTTTCATTCTATGTGTTCCTGCTATTGGTGCAAAAGGCTCAATAGCATAAATATAATCAAGAGCATTCTCATAATCTGATTTCATCATATTAAACCCCTTCTTTCAAACTATTTACAAAACAAATTGAATGTTACTTGCATAAAGCCTAAAATTTAAGTTATTTTATCAACCCTCATATAACGGATTAGATCCCTTGTTTACATCGTACACATGTATGTAATATTGGCTATTTGTTACAAGTAAAGTAAACGCTCTATTGTAATGCTTTATCGGGTAAAGTGTATTGTATGAGTCCATTACTTGCCCTGCATTTAATTGTGTTACCCCTAGCTGATACTGTGTTTCAAGTGCTAAGTTTGCAGACTCTTTATATGTACCTAAAGCTTGATATTTTGCTAAAGCGTCCGCATAATTTGCATTGCTGTAATCAATATCTGCTAATATATAATTAACTTCATTTATGCTATCTGTTGCGCCTGGGTAGTCTGCAGCTAACTCGAACTGGGCTATGGCTTCGGCATACGAACCCGCAGCTAACAAATCATGTCCTTTATCATAGTCTATTCTTTTTAATTGCATAGGCACATCAGAATAATCTAGTATTGTGTTTAGTATTGCTACAGCCTCGTCATAACTCTTTGAAATGATAAGCTCTACTGCGTGTTGGTAATAAATTTCTTTATAACTCAAAACCAGATTTTCATCTGAAATCAGGTTGAAATAAGATTTTGCAAAATCGTGTTCGCCTGAAGCATATACCTCTGACCCTTTTGATAGTGCCATCTCTTGAATAGTCAGTGCGTTCTCTGCACTTAAATCTATGCTAAGAGTTACCACTTGCTCAACATTTCCATCGTTAATATAAATTTTAGCAAGTTCAAAAGAGATAGCTCCTATTATATCTGAACTATCTTTATATCCCTCTACTTTCTCAAATGCGCTCAATGCCTCAATAAAATTGCCCTCATTATATAAGGCTTGAGCAATTTGATAATTTGCCTCATTCAAGTCATCTGCTACGTCTCTACTCTCTGTAAGAGTTGTAAATATTTCTACTGCTGTCTCATAATTACCTGCTGATAACTCACTTTGGCCTTTTTGGTACTTTGCCTCAATTATTTTATCTTTGCTGTCGCTATATTCTCCTAATGCCGAAAAAGCTGTTATAGCATTATCGTACTCACCGCTTTCCATTAAAGCAAGTGCCGCATTATATCTATTTTCTGGTATTAAAAATGTGTTTAATATATAAATAAAAACAACTATTATCACAGCCAAAATAGCCGATGTCACTATTATAGTAATTCTTCTTGCTTTCCTTTTTGCTGCCGCTACTTTTTCAGCATATAACCTCTCTTGTTCTCGTCTTTCGGCTTCTTCTTTTGCTAATCTCTCTGCCTCTGCTTTTTTAATAGCTTCTTCTTTTGCTATTCTTGCTTTTTCTTCTAAGTCTTTTTTATACTCTTCTAAATTGCTAATAATCTGCTCTTTATCTTGTAAATACTCTTTTTGAGGCATAAAAGATGCGTTACATATATAGCATTCTTCTTCGTCTTTATGATTAACTCCTTTACAAGAGCATATCCACAAATCTTTATATTCAAATGGTACTACCTCAGCTTTTACACCCTCAATTTTCGCCATGCTTTTCTTAAAGTCTCTTTGAAATTGCTCTATTAGCTCTTTGTCTTCAAACACTTTGTCCAGCGACACAATATCAGGAATATTCTCAAACAAAATAGAATTTGAACCTGTCCATACACTCTCATCTTCAAAGCTTACTTTTCTTATGGCCACCGATATAGTTTTTGAAGAGCTACTAGAAATAGGTATCTCAAAATCTCCACCAAAACTTTCTCCTCGTTTTAATGAATCGGTAATGTAAACATAATCTCTTATAACTTCAATCTCTATATTTGCCCTATCAAACACATGCAAATCAATCAGTATATCATTTATCGGCAAAGAGGATATGCTGTTAAAAACTAAAACAGCATACGCCTTGTCTTCATCTACATTGAGTGTCCCCGATGATATAACTACCGGTGAGCCCTCTTTGTATATATTTGTTTTAATTGTACTTACTTCTTCCAAATTTATCCGTCCTTTTCATTGTATATAAATACTTTATGATAACTTCTTATATTAATGTTTTTATCTTTACTTCTGTAGTGTTTTCTAAGTTAACTCACTATAGCTTATTGGATATTAATATTACAATTATACACAAACATATAACAAAAATCAAGTTTAATTTAATATCAGCTAAATAAACTTG
>CAYJEZ010000080.1:6074-12050 GCA_964369215.1 uncultured Eubacteriales bacterium | reverse complement strand
TTATTATATAGTTACTTAATTTATAAAAACACTGTTTACCACTCTGCAACACAACCGTCGTCGGTTCTGCATAGTGGATTTTTCCAATTGTGGCCAATTTTAGCCATTTCTCTAACTTTTTCTTCATTCACACTAATTCCAAGTCCAGGGGCAGTAGGCTTTGATATATAACCGTCTTCATACTCAAATACGGTCTTGTCGCTTAAATAATCAAGTAAGTCAGAGCCTTGATTGTAATGAATTCCAAGGCTTTGCTCTTGAATAATTGCATTAGGTGTGCCAAAGTCAAGTTGAACACACGACGCTAACGCTATAGGCCCTAAAGGGCAGTGCGGAGCAATTGCTACGTCGTAAGCCTCTGCCATTGCTGCTATTTTTTTGCACTCTAAAATACCGCCTGCATGGCTTAAGTCCGGTTGAATAATGTCTACGCCGCCGCCTGTTATTATGTTCTTAAATCCCCACCTTGTGTAGTTTCTTTCTCCTGTTGCTATAGGTGTGCAAGTATGTCTCCTTAGCTCTACAAATGCCTCTTCGTTTTCAGTCAATACAGGCTCTTCAATAAACATCAAGTTATATTTCTCAAGTTCTTTCATAAGAACTCTTGCCATAGATTTATGTACCCTACCATGAAAGTCTATAGCAATGTCTAACTTGTAGCCCAGCTCTTGCCTAATTGATGCAACTCTGTCGCATACATCGCTTACGTGTTGAAAGCTGTCTATCCATTTTATAGGAGGAGTGCCGTTCATTTTTACAGCTTTGTAGCCTTTGTCATACATGTCTTTTGCATGTTTTGCCACCTCAGTTGGATTATCTCCACCTATCCAACAGTAAACCTTTAGCTTATCTCTAACCGCACCACCCAAAAGCTCGTATACAGGCGCGTTATAAAATTTGCCTTTAATGTCCCACAACGCTTGCTCTATGCCAGACATTGCACTTGTAATAACAGGGCCGCCCCTGTAAAATGTGCCTCTGTAAAGAGTTTGCCAAATGTCTTCTATGTCGCCCGCATTTCTGCCTATTAAATACTCGCTCATCTCTTGAACTGCGGCGGCTACAGTGTCTGCTCTGCCCTCTACAATAGGCTCACCCCAACCTACTAAACCGCTCTCAGTTGTAATTTTTACAAACAGCCACCTTGGTTGTACTTTAAAAAGTTCTATGCTTCTAATTTTCAATACAAACACTCCTTTATAGTAAAATCAAATTGTTTTATAGTTCATTCAAACTGTTTACCTTAACCCTAACATAACTGTTACCGTCAAAAGCTTCATACATCTCTACTTCGCCCTCTATTACAACCTCAGAATAATCTTCGGGTATTGTAATATTTTCAGACAAAGATAATTCAATGCCTTGTGGGCAACAGGCAGTTGCATCCGTAACAACTACAAAGTAAATATACTCGTCGGTCTCCATAAGCATATAATGCTCGAATATGCCCTCAATTTTAAAAGTTTTCCCCTCATAATTAGTAGGGTTTGATACTAAGTCAAAAACTTGAGAGTACACCATGGTTGCACTCATTTCAGTTAGGTCGTAATCTATAACATCACTGCTTGTGCTTTCCTCGGTAGTTTGTTCAGAACAAGCAGTTAAAAGCATAAAGCAAGTAACTAATAATAACAGTAAGTTTTTTTTAAACATATGCACCTCTTTCACAAAAAACAAAAATTCACCAATGAGCAACTGAGCCGTCGCTGTAGCGATGTTGAGGGGTCTCCCAACTTCCGTCGTACGCCTTCTCTTCAAGGCACCTCTCATCAATTTCTATACCAAGCCCAGGTTTATCGCTTAATTCAATATAGCCATTTTTCACCACAAAAGGCTCTTTTATATATCCCTCACCGGTGGTAACCATCTCTTGGCACATAAAGTTAGGAATAACTGCATCAAGAGTTAAACAAGAAGCTAGCGCAATAGGTCCTAGCGGACAGTGCGGAGCTATATTCATATAATAAGTCTCTGCCATTGCGGCTATTTTTTTGCACTCTAAAATACCACCTGCGTGTGATAAATCAGGTTGCAAAATAACCGCTGCTTGCTTCTCTATAATGTCTTTAAATCCCCATTTTGTATAAACGCGCTCACCAGTAGCAATAGGAATAGGGCTGTTTTGAGCAATTCTCGCCATTACATCAACATTTTCAGGCAGTACTGGTTCTTCAATAAACATAGGGCTGTACGGTGCAAGTTCTCTTATAAGAATAGGAGCAAGCGCAGGACTTACCCTACCGTGAAAATCAATACCAATTTGAACCTCATCGCCTAAAGATTTTCTAACTGCTGCAAAGTTCTCTACTATAGTTTTTACCTTTTGAGGAGTTTCAATAAAGTTAAGAGGAACAGGTACGCCCCATTTAAAAGTATCATATCCTTTACCCTTAACTTCTATAGCATTCTTTGAGTAGTCTTCTACATTTGAACCTTGAATATGCCCGTATACTTTAATTTTATCTCGTGTTTTTCCTCCTAAAAGCATATATGCAGGAACGCCTAAAGCTTTACCGCTTATGTCCCACAATGCTTGTTCAATACCAGACAAAGCACTGGTTAAGACAGGTCCTCCTCTGTAAAATTGCCCACAATACACGCTTTGCCATATGTGTTCAATTCGTCTAGGGTCTTCACCTATAATAATTCTTCCAATCTCTTGAACTGCGGCGGCTACTGTTTGGGCACGCCCCTCTACTATTGGCTCACCCCAACCTGTAATGCCTTCGTCGGTTTCTACCTTTAAAAATAACCACCTAGGTTTTACAAAATAAGTTTTAAGTGCTGTAATTTTCATTTTTATACCCTCCTCTTAATTTGTTTGGCACTGTTAAGTTAAAATAATGAAATAATTAGTTTTCTTAATAATAAAGCAATTTATTCTCTTTTCTTTTTCCTCCCCGCCAAAGGCGGTGAGGAAAAAGAAATATAAAAATTATTTTCATATTAAGTTAACAAAGCCATTTGTTTATTGCACTTTTAGGTTTAAATTAGGTGCTACGAAATAGTTTTATAGTATATTAAGTTAGAAAACACAACAGAAAGTAAGAGAAATAATCAAAGTGGTTGTCGCATTAAGGTAAATTTGAACAATTTATTTGTAGGCTTGAGTCAAGACTTAACCGAAAGAACGAAAAACTGTTATTTTTCATGAACCGCGGAACGGTCAAAGACCGTTCCCTACAACATAATTTGTTTATTTTAACGATAAATCCCGTTAATGCGACACTCCCTTACCTATGCGGTTTTTAATCTTGAGAGCTGTTAGTGTTTTCGAGTTAATTTACTAAAATATAAACTTATAGTACCATAATCAAATATTACAGTCAATAAATACCAATGTGTTTTTTGTTAGTGTTTTTATACAAAATCACACTAATGCTAATGTAATTACTTGCAAAATAAATTAAATATGTTATACTATTTAATGGATAGATGTATGTAAGTATGATGCAAAATACAGTAAGTTTACAACATAGATTTTGTTTTACACATTATTTGAGTGTTGTTTACCTAAATTAATAGTTTTTTAGTGCATCTATCTTTACAATACGCAATATTTTGAAAGGATGTAAGAGATGAAAGTTTCTGAAATAGCCGAAATATTAAAGGCAAAGATACTGACAGAGGGAAATATGGACGAAGAGGTTATAACAGCTTGCGGAAGCGACATGATGAGCGACGTTTTAGCATTTGTTAAAGACCAAAGTGTTCTTTTAACTGGACTTATGAACCCACAAGTGGTAAGAACAGCCGAGATGATGGACATGCACTGTATAGTGTTTGTTAGAGGAAAGCCTATAGATGAAAAAGTGTTAGAGCTTGCAAAAGAGAAAGAGATTACGATACTTGCTACTAGTTATAGAATGTTCACGGCTTGTGGGTTGCTTTATTCTAACGGGCTTAAAGGAGGCTGTGACGTATGAGTTTACTAGAGCTTAAATATGATGTACCGGGAGACGACTTTACGCGTGCCGGCGAGGCGTCTAGCGACGTTAAAAAAAAGCTAAAAAAAGTGGGTTACAAAGCCGACGCAATAAGAAGAGTAGCTATATCTATGTATGAGGGCGAGATAAACATGGTTATTCATGCAGGCGGAGGAGAAGCTATTGTAGATATTGACATTGATAAAGTAGAGATTATTTTAGAAGATAAAGGACCTGGAATAGCAGATGTTGAGAAAGCCATGCAAGAGGGCTTTTCTACTGCTCCTGACAATGTAAGGTCTTTGGGTTTTGGTGCGGGAATGGGCTTGCCCAATATGAAAAAATACTCGCATGAGATGAAAGTAGAGTCTGTTGTTGGAGAGGGTACAAAGGTTACCATGGTAGTTTACCCTGACAGAGACTAAACTGAGGAAAGGATGAGCAGTTAAAATGGAGTTTTTCCACTCTGTTACACTAGACGAAAGTAAATGTGTTGGGTGTACTAACTGTATAAAGCGATGTCCAACCGAGGCGATAAGGGTTAGAGAGGGCAAAGCTGTTATTATGAAAGAGCGTTGCATAGACTGTGGAGAGTGCATAAGAATATGCCCACACCATGCAAAAAAGGCAAAGTTCACACATTTCGACGAGATAAATAAGTTTAAATATAAAGTAGCCTTGCCTGCACCTACGCTTTACGGACAGTTTAATAACTTAGATGATGTAGATTATGTGCTTAATGGACTATTAAAATTAGGTTTTGACTATGTGTTTGAGGTGAGTGCAGCGGCTGAGCTTGTAAGCGAGGCAACAAGAAAAATTATGGATGAACACACCTTGCCAAAACCTGTAATAAGCTCTGCTTGCCCTGCCGTGGTAAGGCTTATTAGGGTTAGATTTCCTGATTTATGTGAGCATGTGCTACCTCTTCACTCTCCTATGGAAATAGCCGCTAGAATTGCAAAGCAAAAAATATCTAATGAAATAGGAATAGATGAAGCTGATATAGGGTGCTTTTTTATTACGCCATGTCCTGCAAAGGTTACAGACATAGGCGCGCCTGTAATTGCTGCTAAATCTGCCGTTGACGGAGCTATTGCAATAAGTGAGATATTTGCTAGTTTGTCGTCTAAAATGGACAAGCTTAAAACGCTTGAACCTCTTACCCACTCAGGAATTATTGGTGTTAGTTGGGCTACAAGCGGGGGTGAATCTGTTGCACTTTTGAAAGAAAAGTATTTGGCAGCAGACGGCATTGAAAACGTTATTAAAGTGCTTGAAGAAATTGAAGACGAGCGCATAGGAGATGTAGATTTTATAGAACTTAACGCTTGTACCGGCGGTTGTGTAGGCGGTGTATTATGCGTTGAGAACCCATACATAGCAAAGGCAAGAATTCAAACACTTAGAAAATATTTGCCAGTGGCACAAAGTCATTTAGACAAAGAGATTGATTATAACAAAATGATGCATTGGGAAAACGAGCTAGAGTTCTCTGACGTTTTAACTCTTTCTACAGATATAAAAAAAGCTATGGAAATGTTGGTTGCTATAGATATTATAGAAACCGAATTGCCTGGGCTTGACTGTGGTGCTTGCGGTAGCCCTAGTTGTAGGGCGTTTGCCGAAGATGTTTTAAAAGGTAATAGAATTGACTTAGACTGTATTATTATTTTAAAACAAAAAATGCAAGAAGAGCTTGGAAAGTAGTTGATTGAAGATAGAAGCTTTGGCACAAGTTAAAAATATAAGAATAAATAGACTGAATTAGTTTGAAAGAGGTAGAAATATTTTGAAAAATTTGTATATCGAATGTAATATGGGTGCAGCTGGAGACATGTTAGCCGCAGCGCTTATCGAGCTTATTGAAGACAAAGAAGCATTTTTAACTAAGTTTAACAATATCGGAATACCGACTACTAAAGCATATTTAGAGGCAAGGGAGAAGTGCGGAATTTATGGAACTGGTTTTGTTGTAGACATAGATGGAGTGATAGAAGACGAGCACATGCATGACCATAGCCATGGCCACGACCATAGCCACGACCAC
>CAYJEZ010000080.1:0-5974 GCA_964369215.1 uncultured Eubacteriales bacterium | reverse complement strand
CCACGACCATAGCCACGACCACAGCCATGACCATGGTCATACTCACACACATGGTGGTATGAGTGACATTGCACATACAATTTCTCATTTAAATATTAGCGATAAAGTAAAAAAAGATGTACTTGCAATTTATGACCTTATTGCAAAGGCAGAGAGCAAGGCTCATGGCAAACCTGTTGATTTAGTTCATTTTCATGAGGTAGGAGCAATGGATGCAGTGGCAGATATTACAGCTGTTTGTATGTTGTTAGACGAAATTGCAGCCGATAAAATTATTAGCTCTCCTATTCATATAGGTAAAGGTTTTGTTAAGTGTGCACACGGTATTTTACCTGTGCCTGTGCCAGCAGTTGCAGACATTTTAGAGGGCGTGCCTTGCTACAGCAAAGAGCAAATTGACGGCGAGCTTTGCACACCTACGGGTGCGGCAATTCTTAAACATTTTGCCACAGAGTTTGTATCTATGCCTGCTATGACTATTGAAAAAGTAGGTTACGGAATGGGTAAAAAGAACTTTGCAATAGCTAACTGTGTAAGGGCTATTTTAGGAGAGACGCAGGCAAAAGCAGACGACGTTACCGAGCTTAGCGCAAATATTGACGACATGACAGGCGAGGAAATAGGCTTTGCCATGGATATGCTTTTTGAGACAGGAGCTCTTGACGTTTACACCACTGCAATAGGTATGAAAAATTCAAGGCCAGGGGTTAAACTTAGCGTTATTTGTAAAGAAGATAAGGTAACCGCTATAGAGCAGTGCATGTTTAAACACACAACAACTATAGGAATAAGAAAAACAAAACTAGAGAGAACCGTGCTTGACAGAGATTTTATAACAAAAGACAGCAAGTATGGTGCAGTAAGTTTTAAAGTGTCTAAGGGCTATGGGGTTGAAAAAGCAAAGCCAGAGTTTAAAGACTTGGCAAAGCTTGCAAAAGCGAATGGAGTTTCTTTAAATGATGTTAAAAATACTATAAAGTAAATTAACATAAAATAAAACCCTAGGTGAAATAAAGTGAAAAAAGACAATATTTTATCAAATAATATTGATTTAGAATTAATAAAAAAATGTGCCAAGTCCTATAGTGTTTCTACAGGGCTTGGCTGTTCGTTGTCATTAAAAGACGGTCAAATTATTGAGGACTACGGAAACAGTTGCACCAAGTGCAAAATTTGCACTATTGCGAATATACCAATTGAAAAAAAATTAAACTTTGACGTATACTCTATGTCAGAGGCAGAGAAGTTTGGTGGAAAGTATATTTACAGTTGCCCTATGGGTTTAACCTGTTTTGTTTCACTTATATTAAGTGCAAACGGAACTTATGCAAAGCTTACAGTGGGGCCATTTTTAATGTTTGATAAGCAAGACTATATTGACTACGACTTAGAATACTATGATAGTAAAGTAAAAGAAGAGATTATAGCTCAACTTGAAAATATAAACTATATATCGCCTGAAAAAGCAACAATGCTATCAGAGTTGCTTTTTATGTCGTCGGGTTTTGTAAACAATATTTATGAGGCAAATAGGATGATAGAAAGGCAAAATTCGTCTGAAATACAAAATCAGCTAAACGATTACATTGCAGAGCTTAAATCTAATCCTCAAATAACAAGTTATCCTTTTCAAACAGAAAAGCTGCTTGTTAAGGCAATAATTAACTCAGATAAAAATTTGGCTAACCAATACTTAAATCAAATTTTCGGACATATTTTCTTGGCAGGCACTGTAAATTTAGGTATGGCAAAGGCGCGTATAATCGAGCTTTTTGTTTTAATATCACGCAGTGCAATTGACTCAGGAGCAGACGCAGACGAGATATTGATTTTAAATAACATTTATATTTCAGAGCTACCTACAATTGATAGTGTTGACGAGTTGTGTTTTAGGGTTACTAAAATAACAAATAAGTTTATGGATAGTATTTTCCATGTTGTTAACACCAAAAATGCGTCTATTGTTAGAAAAACTATAAATTATATAAACTCAAACTTTGCTGATAAAATAAGTCTTGAAGAAACTGCAACTAAAATGTTTTTGTCGCCATCTTATTTTAGCAGGCTTTTTAAAAAAGAAACAGGCGAGAATTTTAACCATTACCTAAATATTGTGAGAATAGAAGAGAGTAAAAAACTACTTGTTAATAAAAATGTAAAAATAGCAGAAGTGGCGCAAATGGTAGGATTTGAAGACCAAAGCTACTACACAAAAGTATTTAAAAAATTGACAAAGGTATCACCATTAAAATATAGAGAAAACAAATAGCAAGCTGTATAATAGCAAAAATAGGTACAGTAATATAAAAACTCTTTTTTCTTGTTTTGTGTCTAAAAATGCGCATTGCTGTAAAAAAGCCTATAGCTCCGCCTAATATCGCCAAAGTTAATAGTGTTTGCTCAGAAATTCTATACTTCTTTTTCTCGGCACGCCTTTTGTCTATTCCACATAGGGCGAAAGCCAATATATTTGCTAGTATAAAATATATTAATGCAAGTGGAGCGAAGTCGATTAAAAATTGCATTATATCTCTCCTTTTGAAATATATGACAATGTTAAGTTAAAATGATGAATATATTGTTTTAGTTTAGAAATATATATGTTATTATCATATTAACTTGACAAAGTCGAATTTAAAGTGCTTTTTCAACAATAGTTTGCCTAACTTAAAATTTATTTTTTGTTATGATATTATCATAACTGTGTTCTTTTCTTGCCAATATTACGTATATATTAATAATAGAAAATAAGAATAGTATTTTTTAGATTACTATTTTTATGATATTATATTTATACTAAAATGGCGGATGTTTGTCAATAAAGAAAGGAAAATGAGTTTATGAAAGTTACTAAAAGCACGGTTGCATATTTTTGTTTATGGTTAGCCCTTGCCGCACTGGTGATTTATATTAGTTATGATATAAATCAAGAAAAAACAATACAGACAAGCCCCTCTCCCACGCCACTAGCAACAATTATTCCCACTGCTACCCCAGAGGTAGAAGAGGTTATGGTGGTAGAGACCGAAGATGAATACCTAAAGGGAATGTGGGTGCCTTATATGGATTTATCTACTCAAAAAGGTACAGTAGAAGAGTTTACGGATAATTTTATTGAGATATTAAACGGTGCATTAAACCTTGGTGTTAACAATCTGTTTGTGCATGTTAGGCCTTTTTCAGATGCTTTATATGAGTCTGAGCTTTTTCCTTGGTCGCATATAATAACCGGAGAGCAAGGCGTAGACCCAGGCTACGACCCACTTCAAATAATGATTGACTTATGCCATGATAATAACATTAAAATACACGCTTGGATAAACCCTTTGAGGGTTAAGCTACAAACAATTCCTGAGAGTTTTGGTGCAAACAACCCTTATACAGTGCTGTCTTCAGAGCACCCTTATTACTTCATGCAAACCGAGAGCGGACTTTTTTTAAACCCAGCTTACATGGAGGTTAGGACACTTATTATTGATGGAGCAGTGGAAATAATAAAAAAATACGATGTAGACGGAATACACTTTGACGACTATTTTTACCCTAGCGATATAACAGAGCAAGATAAGCTTGCCTACCAAGACTACCTAGAAAAAACAGACAACCCTACCGATTTACTGACTTGGAGAACCTCTAATATTAACGCGCTTATAAGCGGCGTTTACAGAGAGATTAAGAATGAAAATTCCGATATAGTGTTTGGCATATCTCCTCAAGCTAATTTGGGTAATAACAAAAGCACCGGGGCAGACGTTTATACTTGGTGCTCTGTAGTGGGATATATAGACTATATTTGCCCTCAAATATATTTTAGTTATGAGCACCCTACTTTGCCGTTTTTAACCTCGCTAGACGAGTGGAACAGCATACCTAAGCACAGTGAGCTTGATATGTATATAGGCCTTGCCCTGTATAAGGCAGGAACAAACAGCGATAGTGGAACATGGCTTAATAAAACAGATATTGTGGCAAGCCAAATTTTAGATGTTGAAGAGGATGGGCACCAAGGCTATATTTTATACGACAGTGTGGCTATGAGAAAAGAAGAGGCTCAGCAAGAGGTACAAAGCATTATGGCTATTCTTGATTAACATTTGTATTTTTAACGAAAAAGGCTTTATAAAAGAAAGGACGTAAAATATGATTTACTTTGACTGGACATACTTGTATTTGGTTTTACCTGTTTTTCTTTTTGCTATGTTTGCAAGCACTCGTGTTAATTTTATCTTTGATAAATATTCATTAGTTAAGTCTGTAAAAGGATTAAGTGGGCATGAGGCTGCAAGGCAAGTGCTTGAAGCTAGTGGCGTTCAGGGTGTAAGAATTGAAAGGGTAATCGGAAAGCTTAATGACCATTTTGACCCTAAAGAAAATGTTATAAGGCTGTCAGAAGCAGTGTACGACAAAACCTCGTGTGCTGCAATTGGAGTGGCGGCACACGAGGCAGGGCATGCAATTCAGCACGCTCAAAACTATATGCCAATAAAGTTTAAAGATACAATAATTCCTGTTGTTAATTTTGGGTCTAAGTTTGCATTGCCTCTTTTTTTAGTAGGGCTTTTACTCTCTTATTATGCTGAGTATTTTACAATTATTGCTTATATAGGTATTATCGCTTATGCCTCGGTTGCGCTTTTTCAGCTTGTAACCTTACCAATTGAGTTTGACGCAAGCAAAAGGGCACTGAGCGCATTAGGCTCAAACACAATACTTAATGCTAAAGAGCTTGACGGCGCAAAAAAAGTGTTGTCTGCAGCCGCTTTAACCTATGTTGCAGCGCTTGCAGTTTCTGTTATGCAAATATTAAGGCTATTAATTATTCTTGTAAGAAGAAGAAATTAATTTACATTTTAAAAACTGAATAGAAATAAAAAATATGCACCATACTTACAGTAACTCTAACTTTTGTTTATAGCTTTGTAACAAGAGTGAGAGAATATCAATTTTGGCTTTGTTAACTTAATATGAAAATAATCTTTATAGAAAACTAATAATTTCATTACTTTAACTTAACAGTGCCTCAATTTTACTGTGGAGGGTGCATATGAAATTTTATAACAAGGTTTTACTTACAGGTTTTCTATTAACAATTCTTACTTCTGCTCTTGGTTTTACTGCAAACAGCGAGAACATAAGCGATAAGCTTATTAGAATGCACGTGCTTGCAAATTCAGACAGCGAGTATGACCAACGAATAAAAATAGAGGTAAAAGACGACGTAACTGCATTTACAGAGCAGATTATTAACAGTGCTACTAGCCTAGAAGAAGCAGAGCAAAGCCTAGCATCACAAATAAAAGAGATTAGCAATGTTGCCAGAAACACGCTTAAAATGTACCATGTAGATTATGATGCGCAAGTTGTGATTGAAGAAAAATATTTTGGCACAAGAGAGTATGAAAACTTTACTTTACCAGCAGGAGATTACCTTGCGTTGAGTGTGCTTTTAGGCGATGCACAAGGAGAAAACTGGTGGTGTGTAGTTTATCCTTCACTATGTGTAGGCTCTTCAATAAGCAGTGAAGAAGTTGATGTATTTAACGAAGAAGAGGAAGATTTAATTACACAGCCCAACGAAATAAGCTTTAAAATACACGAGATTTATATGGATATAAAAAATTACTTTAACAGCATATAATAAAAGTATAAAAAAGATATAAAAGTTTAGTTAATTTAACAATTGATTAACCTCAAAAATAATATATAATATAATTACAGGTAATAGTTTAAAATTTTAGTTTTATTTGTATAAGAAAGAGGTGCTAGTATGAAAACTAAAAAAAACAAAATAGAAAATAAAAAGAAACTTTCGTTTTTACAACGTCTTGCTTTGATTGTATCAACCTTAGGTCGTTACACTTCACAAAATATTATGGATGGACAAAATCCACGTTTTCGTTAATGTAAATAACACTTATGTAAGGGACTGTGACGAAATAGAAATTCTTTGTCTAAAATGACTAAATAATGTAGG
>CAYJEZ010000079.1:5281-12071 GCA_964369215.1 uncultured Eubacteriales bacterium | reverse complement strand
TAGAGCTTATAGAAAATTTTGTTGATGTAAGAGAAAAAACTCTGACTATTATGGCACCTGATTATAGTAACTTAGATAATTTGCAAGCTAATGCAATAAATAAGCGTCTTTTAGAGCTTGGCACAGAATATAAACTTGAGTTTGTTTATTTTTCAAGTAAAAATCAAAATGAAAGCGTACTTCAAATTTATGAGGAAAACCTGAATATAGATATTATTGCCCAAGGTTATGGACCCCTTAGTCAAGATTTTAAAAATGAGTACTTTATGCCACTAGATACTTATTTAAATAGTGAAGAGGGTGCACCGCTTAAAAACAGTTTGCCAAGTTATCTTTGGCAAAGCTTGGAGTATGACGGTAGTATAATAGGTGTTAAAGGGTCTTATCATAATGGCTTGTTGCCATCTGGATACATTGTAAACAAGAGTTATATGGAGAAATACGGGCTTACTGAAGAGGATTTTAAAGTTAATATAAGCGAACTTGAGAGTATTCTTAAAACTTTTAAGGATAGTGAAAATATTGTACCTCTTAAAACCAATAGCTTAGAACTGCTTTTTAACAGCAAGTATATACTACCTATGTTAACTTTTTCAATAGATAGAAATACCAAAGATGTAGGATATTATTTTGACACACCACAAGTAGATAAAGACTTTAGGGCTATACAAAAATATATTGATGAAGGTTTGTTTGAAGATACTAATTCTATTGGTACACCTATAGATGATATTTTTATTTATTATTCTGCAGCTTTTTTAAAATACAACGAATTTCACCCTGATTTTACAACACAAACAGGTGGATATGCAGAAAATAATGTAGACTATGTTTTTATTCCAATTAACGACACAGTTTACCTCGATACAGTTTCAAATAATGTTATAGGAGTAAACAAGAATTCAAAAAACCAAGAGGATAGCCTTGACTTTTTAACTAAACTTATGACAGATAAAGAGTTAACGGACTTATTTTCACACGGAGTTAAAAATGTTCATTATACTATAGATGAAAAGAGCAGAGTTATACCAATTTATGAGCCACTGTATAAAGATTATTTTTATAATTCTTCTGGTAGTTTTTTTGCTAACTCATATATCTCTACACCTTATTATTATGAGTATGAGAATAAGAGTGAGCTTATGGTAGATTTTGAGGAGAATATTATTGTTACAGAGTTCGCTAAATTTACTATAGACTTGAATAAAGAATTGACGCTAAGTGTAGAGCAAAAAGCATTAGAGGAAGTGAAAAGTTATATTGATGATGAGGCTTACGAGATTATTAAAATGATTTCCGAAGAACGTCCGAATGATAGCGTTGCACTTAAAGAACTATCAAAACAAATTTTACAGTTTATTTACCCAGAGAGTAACATAAGTTATGATGAACTATCTGCTATGCTACGGCAGTCTTTAGACAACGCAGGTGGACAAGAAGTAATAGCCGAGATTGAGAAGATTTTGCTTGAGAATGGAGTTAAATAAAAGCTAGTACAGGAGGGGTTAATATGAAAAAACTACTATTATTAATAACTTTAATAATCTTAGCAATATGCCTAAGTTCTTGCACAAAAGAACCTACTTTAATGGAGACCTTAGAGTCAGTGCAGTCAAACCCTAGTGTAGCAAGCAGTGAAGATATTGACTCTGATAATACTGAGGGAGATGCTAGTATGAGTGAAATAGAGCTTATAGAAAGCTATATAGATAAAAGAGAAAAAGTACTTACCATAGTTACCGATGAGTATTTAACAATAGATGAAATAACCTTAAATGCGGTTAACATGTACTTAGCAGAGCTAGGTACAGAATATAAAGTGGATTTTGAATATTTACAATCTAGCAATTACAGAGAAGATTTATATGAGCGTATAGACAAGGATTTGCCTTCTGACATTATATTTACAGGTGTGTTGTATTATGACTATTACTTTAATAATGATTATTTGCTACCTTTAAGCAGTTATTTAAATAGTGAAGAGGGAGAAGAACTTAAAAACTCTATACCTAATAAAATTTGGGAACTACTTAAAAGAAATGACGAGATTTATGGAATAAGCGCATTATTACCGTCGCCTGAGAACCATGGGTATATAGTTAATATAGAGTATATGCAAAAGTATAAACTAGATAAGAGTGAGCTTAATGTTAATGTAGATAGATTGTATGAGTTGTTAAGTAAAGTATATAATGAAGAGGGCATAACGCCACTTTATGCAAATTTGTCTGACTTATCAAGTGTAGATTATCATAATTATTTAGGCATTTTTGCAGTTGACTATGAAGAGAAAAAGGTGTCGTACATATTTGATGTAGCAGAGGCCGAAATAAAACTTAAAACATATAAAGACTATTTAAATCAGAATTTAATAGGGGATAGTAACACATTACCCACTGATTTTAGCAATGTGTTTTTGATTTATGAGAGTAATTATTCACCTTATGTTGAAGAGTACCCATTACTAACAGAAACAGGTGAATTTGCACAGCTTAATGAAGATTATATATTTATTCCATTACAGCAAAGTTTAAATATTAACTTACCTATAACAATGGCTTATGGAATTTCAAGCAACACGGAGAGTAAAGAGGAGAGCTTAGATTTTATAACAAAAGTTATGACTGATAAAAAATTGTCAGATTTTTTTATTCACGGAATAGAAAATGTACATTATACGCTTAGTGAAGAAAATAAAATTTTGCCAATATTAAATAGTGAAGAGGCTTTATATAAAGAATATGTATACCGAGGAAATACTACAAAGATTGCTAATGAATATATAAGTACACTTTATAATGGTCTGTCAGACGAAACTGTAGAAATAGCTTATAAGTATTATGAAGAAGCAAAGATAACAGAGTTTGCGAAGATTGATTTTAATATCAGCGAAGAAATTTTAAACAGTGTGAATGAAAAATCATTACATGAACTTGAGAAAATATTAAGTGAAGAAGATTTAGAATCTGTTAAGTATATGATTAGTGAATTTGGGAGTTATTCGTTAACTATTTTACTAAACGAATTTTTTAGTAGAGTATATAGCGAGAGTGCTGTTACATATGAAGAGGAAGTAGCTATATTCGGGCAACAGTTAGACAACTCGGGAGGACAAGAGATAATAGCCGAGATTGAGAAGATTTTGCTTGAGAATGGAGTTAAATAAAAGCTAGTACAGGAGGGGTTAATATGAAAAAACTACTATTATTAATAACTTTAATAATCTTAGCAATATGCCTAAGTTCTTGCACAAAAGAACCTACTTTAATGGAGACCTTAGAGTCAGTACAGTCAAACCCTAGTGTAGCAAGCAGTGAAGATATTGACTCTGATAATACCGAGGAAGATGCTAGTTTAAGCGAAATAGAACTTATAGAAAATTTTGTAGATACTAGAGTAAGAACTATTAAATTAGTCTTATCTGAATATAACTTTATTGATGATATAGTGATAAAGGCAGTAAATAAATACCTTTTTGAACTCGGCACAGATTACAAGTTAGAAGTTGAATACTTGCCTGAGATTGATTATTTACAAAGCCTTGATGATAAAATGGCGATGAAAGATAAAGTTGATATTATGCTTTATGAGTTACATCAACAGTACAGCCAAGTAGAGAATAAGTACTTGTTAGATTTGAATGATTATTTAACAACAGATGAAGGTCTTACTCTTAAACAGTCTATTCCTGACAGTGTTTGGAATAATGTTTTAAGAGAAGAAAATATTTATGGAATTGTAGGGAATATATACCCCAGTTCATCTCACGGTTATATAGTTAATAAGAATTATATGGAGAAATATGGCTTAGAGGAAGAAGACTTGAAGGTAGATATGAGTGAACTTTATGACATACTAAAAACTATTAAAGGCGGCGAAAATATTATTTCTATGTACATAGACGGAAATATAGGATTTCAACCACCAGAAACTTTCTCTATTTTTGACAATTTTGCAGTTGAGCGTGAAACTAAACAGGTTTTATATACTTTTGACTTACCAAGTGTAGATTCTCATATGAGAGCTTTAGAAACTTATAAAAATGAAGGGTTGCTTGCAGATAGACCACTCCCACTTAGCTTAGATAAAATGTTTATGCTACATATGCATAGTTATAGCCCTACAAAAGAATTTGAGGAGAGCATATTAACTTCTAACGGAGACTATGCGAAAAGAGATATAGATTATGTTTTTATACCTATTGATGACAATGTATACTTAGATAGTAATTTCAATTACACCCTTAGTGTAAATAAAAATTCTGAGTATATAGATGAAAGTTTTGATTTTTTAACAAAGCTTATGTCTGAAAAAAAATTAAGTGATTTGTTTATTCACGGAGTAGAGAATTTACATTATACAATTAAAGATAATAAGGTTTTGCCTATTTACAGTGACACAGACAGCAGATATAAAGGGTATATTTATAAAGGAAACCCTAATAGTTTAGGAAACCATTTCATATCTACCCCTACATATTTTGAATATGAGAACAAAGGCGAGCTGATGAAAACTTTTTATGATAGTGCAGTGGTTACCGAATTTGCTAACATCCATTTCGATATAAATAAAGATTTGACGCTACAGATTAAAGAAAGTTCTGTTGAGGAACTGAAAAAATATATAACAGACACAAATCTATGGGAGCTTACAAAAAAATTTGTATATGATATGCCAGTGGATTATATAGGGTTACAGCTTATAGCTCTTCAATGTTATGAGTTTATGTTTTCTGATGTAAACTATGAAGGTAGTTTACTTATGGTAAAAGAGTCTTTTGATAACGTAGGTGGACAAGAGATAATAGCTGAGATTGAGAAGATTTTGCTTGAGAATGGCGTTAAATAAAAGCTAGTTCAGGAGAGGTGAATATGAAAAAAATTGTGGTTACTTTATCAGTACTTATAATGTTAATATCACTAAGTGCTTGCGAAAGCGAGGCTTCAGAGTATCTTTATCCAAAACTTCAGTATATACACGGAGTAAGCGAAAACTCTACAAACGAGGGTGTGCTTTACAGCATAAACGAAGATATGAATATGCACTACTTAGACTACGAGTCGGGCAAATCTACAGTATTTTGCTTTTTGCCCTCTTGCGAGCATAATGATGAAACATGTGGAGCGCATATGGATGGAATAACTGCTAGGTTTTTAGCAGGAGATAAATTCTATCGTGTAGGATTTTCTGAAAATATAAGTGCAGATGAGGGCTTGACTTCATCTTTATATGTTAGTGACTTAAACAGGCAAAATGAAAAGCTTGTGCATACATTTAATGGTTTTTTAGAGTTTGGACAAATTTATTTGTACCAAAACACTGCATATTTTGTAATAACTAAAGAAATTGAAACAGATGAAATAGGAATAGAGCAAGCGCCAATATCTCTTCATTTATCAGCATTTGATATTAAAGAGGGAAAACATTTAAAAGACATACCATTATCAAGCGGGTATAGTAATTTTATTAAAAAAGTGTATGGTGTAAATGGTGATAAACTTTTATTACAAACCATGTATTTAGAAGAGTATATAGATTGGTCTGTAGAGAGTGGTGAAAACGCTATAGAAAAATACATCTCTTCTTACTATGCAGTAGATATAAACACACATGAAGTTGCTAGTAGCACAAGCTTTAGCGAGGTAAGTGGAATTGATATAGAAGAAAAAGAGTATATATCGATTAAAAACAATTTTTTATACTACAAAGATGAAGACAAGCTTTACTCTTTAAACACAAAAACTAACGAGAATACTTTAATTTATGAGGGTAATTTATGGCATTCTTTTGTAGCAGAGGATGAATTTTTATATATTACAGAAGAACAGTTGCACTATTTATATAACCCAGAAGCTAAAGAGAGCACACAAGTATATAAGCCAGAAGGAGACTTGATGCTTGGCTCAGAATTTTTGTGGCATGAACACGGAGAATATATTTATATGCACTCGACTAGTTTAGATGGCGACTACAAAGGATACAAGCAAAATTGGGGGTTTATAATAAGGGTTAAAAAAGAAGATATTTACAAAGAGGACTATGAGGCTGAGCTTGTGAGTTGAGGTGAGTAAATGCTAAGCTTAAAAAACACAAATAAACATTACGGAAAAAAACATGCACTTAAAGATTTTAACTTTGAGTTTGGCGAGGGAATATACAGTTTGCTAGGCCCTAACGGAGCCGGTAAAAGCACGCTTATGAACATTATTACAGACAACATAAGCGCAGATAAAAACTCGAAAATTTTATACAATAATCAATATACTAATGATATGGGTGCTGAGTTTAGGGCTAAAATTGGCTACATGCCTCAGCACCAAAGCCTTTATGATAACTTTAGCGCTATGAGGTTTATGCTTTATATTGCTGCGCTTAAAGATATTGAAAAAAACGAAGCAATGAAGCAAATTGAAACTTTGTTAGAGCAAGTAGAACTTATAGATGTTAAAGATAAAAAAATAGGCGGTTTCTCAGGTGGAATGAAACAGCGTTTGCTTTTAGCGCAGGCTTTGCTTGGAGACCCAGAGATAATAATATTAGACGAGCCATCGGCAGGGCTTGACCCAAAGCAAAGGGCAACCGTTAGAAAAATGATAATAAATTTAGCTGAAAAAGAGCATAAAACAATTATTATCTCAACCCACATAATACCCGATATCGAGAATATAAGCACCTCTGTTTTATTTTTAAAAGAGGGCGAACTTAAAGAGTACGGAGACCCTAAAGAGCTTTTAAAAAAACACAGTGCAAGCACGTTAGAAGAAATTTATTTAAGCTATTTTGGTGAGAT
>CAYJEZ010000079.1:0-5181 GCA_964369215.1 uncultured Eubacteriales bacterium | reverse complement strand
TTATGAGGCTGTTTTTTTTCGAGTGTTACAAAATATTTTCAAAGCCAATAATTTTAATAGCTCTTTCCTCTTTGCTTTTAATAAATATATGGGTAGGTACAAATCCACCTTACTTATCAGAAGATATTAATAAGCTGTATAGCAAAATAGAAGATGTAAGCCATGAAGAGAAACTTGTTTTTTTAGAGAACAAATTAGAAGAGCTAAATACTATGATAGAAGATACTGTAAGCAGTTTTTCTATGAATGGCAACCCATTTTATTTAAATACACTTACAGGAGAGTACATAACAAACGATATTTTTAGTGAACTGCGTTTATATGAACTTGTTTATGACGAGGTTAGGGCTACTATAAATTACAGCGAGTACTTAGCCACAATAGACGAGCAAGCCGAGAGTATTGGCAACTTTGCTATAATGTCAGACCCTAAGTCTTTTGACTATAAAAATATAAAACTAGCCCCTGAGGTTTATAGCGATTTAAAAGGTGTAGAGCTTAAAGTTCAGTCTTCGCAAGGCATTACAAATGCTTTAACAAACATAGCGCCGGTGTTTTTTATGCTTTTGTTAAGTGTTGTTTTTAGTGTAAGCCTTTGTAGCGAAGACACTAGCACATCTGTAATTTGGCTTTTAAAGTCGACAAAAAAGGGCAGAACTCATAGAGTTTTTGCCCAAGTTGTGCTGTGTTTTATTTTTTGTTTTTTTGTTTGTGCCATTTTTATGCTAAGCAGTTTAATTACAAATAATTTTGTTTTAGGATTAGGAGACCTTAGTGTACCAATACAATCGGTAAGCACTTTTTACTCTTCTCCACTAAATGTAAGCGTGCTAGAGTATGTAGTAATACAGTTTATTTTCTCTTTAACTTCGATGTTTACAGTGTGTTTAATCTCAATTGTTTTTGTGTCAAAGATTGCTAATGAAATGTTAGGATATTTTTCTGTAATTGTCTTTATTGTAGTAGAGTTTTTAGCGTTTACATTTATACAGCAAAATTCATACCTTAATTTTTTTAAGTATGTAAATATCTTCTGTGCAATAATGCCACACAGCTTTTTTTCTTCTTTAATTAATTTAAACTTTTTTAATTTTCCTGTAAGTGTTATTTTGGTTTTTAGCATATCGTTTTTAGCGTTAATTTTGCTTTTAATATTTGTACTTTATAAACATGCACATAAATCAAGAGCTATTACTTTTAAAAATATTTTCTCGCTTAAATTAAAGCATAAATACAGCTTTTCTCTTTTTTCTCACGAGGCTTACAAGATTTTAATATCTAACAAGGCTATTTATATTTTAGCTGCTTGCTTAGCGTTTGGTGTATATAACTTTGTTTCTTACACATCTTACTATGATGAAATAGATTCGATTTACAAAGATTATATAGAGGCTATTGAAGGTGAAATAAACAGCGAGACTTTACAGTATATAGAGGATGAACAAGAGAGGTATTTAAAAATAGACGAGGCTTTAATAAATGCACAAGAGCAGTTCGATAGTGGCAAAATAAGTGAAGAAGAGCTAGAGTTAGTTGCTTCCTCAATTAGAATGTGGGATGATTATAAAGTAGCTTTTGAAATGCTTAAAGGCGAAGTCAATTATCTGAGAACGATTGGAGAAGACACAGTTATTTACAAAACTGGTTATAATAAAATAATTGGAGTAGGGGCGGTTTACAGTTATTCTTCTTTAAATGTAATTGGAATTATAAGTCTAATTCTTTGTATTGCTCCTTTTTACTCATACGATAACAACCGAGGCATGCACAAATTAATTAATTGCACGGTAAACGGAAAGTGGGTTCTTTTAGACGAAAAAATAACGCTTACAGTAATAGTATCATCACTTATAAGCATTATTGCTTTTTTGCCCTTTATTATGGGTACACTTAAATTTTATGGGTATGAACAAATTACTGAAAACCTTAATTTAATAATTAACACAACTTTTAATATGCCAACTATTTTATACATTCTTCTTTTGCTTGTTATGTTTTGCTCAGTGTATTCGCTTTTTGGTCTAGCTATGCTTTTTATATCTCGAAAATGCAAAACAAGCATAATATCTATGGCTATATGTAGCATTTTGTTTTTAGTTCCATCTATTTTATTTATGGTTTTTGAGGGGTAGTAATAGATTGTAAACAATAGGGACAAAATGTAAGAAAGAATAAAGGAAAATTTAGCACTTTTAAAGATAAATATACGCTTGATATCCTTGATAATTACCTTAAAAGTGCCATAAAAGGGTTATACTTACGGTCTTGCCGAATGCCTTCCTTGATGACCTTCAGTAGCATTAGGCGATACCTCGTTCCCATTTTCATCTGATATACTCCCACCAGATATACTATATGTTCCTGTAACATCTAACTCGCCATCGCCTCCAGTATAAATAGCGTCTACATCAAGAATAATATTACCACCCTCGATAATTAAATCGCCATTTGAGTCAATTCCATCACCCATACATTTTAGATAAATTGTACCACCTGTGAATTTTACAAAACCAGTATCACTATTTGCATTTACAGCATCATCTAAAACTGTAACATTAATGTTGCCACCGTTAATTGTAACCGTCTCACCTTCAATACCCTCATAAGCGTTTTCTACTAAAATTTCTCCATTGTTTATCACTAAATCTGTACTAGCATGTAGCGCATCATCACCTGATATAATGTTAAAATTTCCTTCGTTTATAACCAAAACACCATTTGAATGAACAGTATCTTCATAAGAATTCAATATGAATTCGCCGTCATTTATCACGATATTTGCCCCTTTTAGCGAACGCATACTATCTTCAAGCATATCTGTTGCAGATATACCACTAGAGCCCTCTCCAACAGTAATATCATTTAGCACACTGTCAAAGCCACCGCCTGTTGTAATATCAAAACTTCCATCATCAATTTGCAAAGTCCTCTCAGCTGTAATTCCGTCATGCAAAGCATTAATTACAAAACTACCACCACTTATTATAAGATTACCTTTTTCTAAATCCTCGTCATTAGATGTTCTAATACCGTCTTTGCCAGCGGTAATATTTATGCTAGCACTTGCAACGCCTAAAAAATCTTTTCCCTCTATACCGTGTTCTACCGCGCTTACAGTAATAGCTCCACCGTCAATAATAAGGTCATCACGGCTGTTAATTCCATCTCTATACAGTGTTGTTACAGCCAAACTACCACTACCAGTTATAACAGTATCTGCTTTTGAGTAAATTGCAGCAGATGGGAATTCAGTGTCTGTTGTGATAATTTCACCTTGTGTTACAGTGTTTTCACCTTCTAGAACAATTACTACGTCTTTAGCCTCAATAATATTTATAGGAGTACCCGTTTGACTTTCTATATTTGCATTATTTAACACAAGGTAAACTATACCATCATCCGTGTCTTTATTCACATTAACTGTGATAGTACTATTTATATAATTGTCTGTAAATTCGTAAGTTCCACTTTGCGTGATGAGAATTTCTTCACCGTCAGAGAAAGTCACGCTTTCACCTAAGTCTTGCAAATAGTCATCATTTGGAAACGCAACATTTTCGACTGCGATTGTAGATGTAGATAAATTTTCTATGTTTACATTTGTTTCCACTTGTGTTGTAGTAGTTTGTGTCGACATTGAAACACTTTCATTTGACGAACAACCAGCTAAAGCAAACACACAAAAAACTGCCCAAAATAATATATGTTTTTTCATAATATTTTTTCCTTTACTATAATCCATTTACAAATAATTCTTGTTTACCTATGATAATTTCAAGATTTCCGTTTCGGCATCTAAGTTCATCTACAAATTGTTTTTCATAACTTACATCACGTAGTTCAATCTCGTAGCTTAACTTAAATAAACTTCCCATATTAGTAGTTTTTGCTGTAATAAGTTTAGCGTCTTTCGTGTAGTTATTGAAAATATCGTCAAAAACGTCGGTATAATTTAGGTTTTCAGGTATAGTGATTTGTAGTGTGCGACTTCCATTGTTTTTTTCTTCTCCAAAATTTGTAAGATTTAAGAAAAGTGAAAATACACAAGCAATAACAGCGAATAAAATAGCAAAACCTATATACCCCATTCCGATAGTAAGCCCTGTACACATTGCTGTGAAGATTGCTACAATCTCTTTAGCTGTACCGGGAACTGAACGAAACCTTACTAAGCTAAATGCGCCTGCCACTGCAACACCCGCACCGATATTTCCATTTACCATAATAATTACCATTGCAACCGCAAGAGGCAGAAGTGCAAGGGTTACTACAAAACTTTTTGTGCTTTTTGTTTTCAGTGCGTACATCTTAGCCATAAATACACCTAAGATAATAGACGATACCATGCAGATTGTAAAATCTGTAATGTTTATATTTACTGAGGCAGTAACATCAAATACACTGCCGAATAATTCATTAAACATTTGCAACACCCCTTAAACTTTCAATAAACTCAGATGAAAAATATGTCATGTAAGCAGTTCCGTATTTCGAAAAAGAGGTCTTATAAATACTGTTTTCGCTTAAAAACTCTAATAACCAATTTGGAAGCCCCATAACAGTTTTAACTTCAAGTAACACAAAATCATTTGATAAAACCTCCATATCATTGTCACTGCTATAAAGTGACACATCGCTATCTCTTGCCATAATGTTAAAGTCAAATGTAAGTCTAAAGTTTTCATCAATGGTAGAGAAAAATGCTTCTCGCTCATAAGAAAGATACACTCTAGGTCTTATCTCATTAAAACTATTTTTAAAATAGTCAATTTCGTTAAGTATCTGTGACTGCTCCATAGCATTAGTGCCACCATCAAGGTAGGAAAACACTTTGCGCTGATCTGAATACACTCTTCTTTTATATACCACTCCGTTAAATTTTTTCTTGAGCTCAATAAAAGCAATCGCTTCATCGCTCGGCTCTCCATAGCAGCGTACACGAAGTTTTTCTTTGTACTTTGGTTTTTCTAAAGAATGTCTAATTATTCTATAATCTTCTGTGTCAAAATAGATATTTGAGATTTTATGCCTGCCGTAACTGTCAAGAATCATATCACTGGGCATGCTATCAAGTAACATTTTATACTGCTGTGTCGTTAAAATATATTTTAGTTCATATCTTTTAAAGTTGGTTTGTGTCATTTTATATTACCCCTTTTTATATTTTACAAGTTCATTATA
>CAYJEZ010000078.1:0-12084 GCA_964369215.1 uncultured Eubacteriales bacterium | reverse complement strand
AGTTTTTTAAGAATATTTATTTTTATTATATTAACTTAACAATACGTTAATTTGGCTTTGTAAATTATTATGAAAATAATCTTTATATTTCTTTTTCCACCCCGCCAAGGGCGAGGTGGAAAAAGAAAAGGGAAAAACGGCTTTATTCTTAAGAAAACTAATAATTTAATTATTTTAACTTAACAGTGCCGCTGATTTAATATAGGAGGTGAATTATGTTATTATCTTTAGGTTGGGTGATATTAATAGGTTTGTTAATGGCTAGTATTTGTCAAAAAATTAAGTTACCTAAAGTAATTGGTATACTAATAAGTGGCATTGCTTTAGGGCCTTATGCTTTAGATTTAATTTCACCTAGTATATTAGTAATATCAGTAGAGCTAAGACAAATAGCGCTAGTTATTATACTAATTAAGGCAGGGTTAGCGTTAAATATTTATGACTTAAAAAAAGTTGGTAGGCCTGCAATTTTAATGTCTTTTTTGCCAGCTTGTTTTGAAATTTTGACGTATTTAATATTTGCACCACTTATATTTAAGATAAATTATGTTGAAGCTTTACTTATGGGAACAGTATTAGCAGCTGTATCGCCAGCAATAATAGTGCCTAGAATGATAGATTTAATTGAAAAAAAATATGGTACAGAAAAGGGTATACCTCAACTTATTTTAGCTGGGGCATCTTGCGATGATGTTTTTGTAATAGTGCTTTTTACTGCTTTTTCAGCTATGGCTTTAGGTGGGAAGGTAAGAGTTGCTGACTTTTTAGTTATACCCGCCTCAATAGTAATCGGAGTGTTAGTAGGAGCATGTATAGGCGTTTTTTTGAGTGTGATTTTTGCCTATCGCTGTAAGAATAAAAAAGAAATACAAAACAGTGTGAAAGCAGTAATAATTTTATCAATAGCATTCATATTAATTGCAGTAGAAGATTTAACTACTATTCCTTTTTCAGGTCTTATAGCAGTTGTTAGCATGGCTAGCGTTTATAAAATTAAAAGTGCTAATACAGTTGTTAATGCTTTATCTAATAATTTTTCAAAATTATGGATAGTAGCAGAAATATTATTGTTTGTCTTAATTGGTGCCACTGTTGATATTTCTTATTTGTTAAATTCGAGTATACAGGCAATATTGATAATTGTTATAGGATTGGCAATTCGTGTTATAGGTGTACTAATAAGTTTGTTAGGAACAAAATTAAATAAAAAAGAGAAGTTTTTTTGCGTTTTTGCATATTTACCAAAAGCTACTGTACAAGCTGCAATAGGTGCTGTACCACTATCTCTAGGTTTGCCTTGTGGAGATATTATTCTTTTAGTTGCAGTATTGTCAATTCTTATTACTGCTCCTCTTGGAGCGATTGCTATAGATTTTAGCTATAAAAAATTACTCGTAAAAAGTGAGCTGCAGAAGTAATAATGATTAAAATAATAGAAAGAATACTAAGCTTTAAATAATATAGGTGAAGTAAACAGTCAATCTAATAATCGTTGTATAAAAATGAATAAGTAAAAATAGAGTTAATACGGCTTCGTATTAACTCTATTTTTTTACATATGTAAATTAGTACCAATACTTAAAATAATAATTAATAGTGATTTACATTGGTACGCAAACAGTTCTAAAGCCACATAAATTAAAGTATTAATACTGGATTTATGCAGTGCTTAACTAATGGTGTGTCTTTCGGTTAGATTTAATAAATCATTCTTTTGGTCATTCCACCGTCGATAACAATATTTGCTCCATTAACAAAATCATTTTCTTTATTAGCTAAAAATAAACACATGTTTGAAATATCGCGAGGTTTTCCTACTCTGTTTGATGGGTGTATTTCATGGTCTCTTGTCTCTAAATCTTTTATATCGCCCACGTGAATAAAACCAGGGCTAATTGCATTAACGGTAATGGGAGTTCCTCTAAGTGATACGCATAGCGAATTAGTAAGCGATACAATACCACCTTTGCTCATGCCGTAAAGCTCCCAATCTTCCATATTTTGATGCCATCTTGTAGAAGAGATATTGATAATTCTTCCATAATTCTCACCACTATTGAGCTTAATAAATTTTTTAGAGCAGAGAAATGCCCCTCGTAAGTTTGTATCTAATATTTTATTGTAATCATCAAGTGATACATCTATTATATTTTTTTCAAACATAGCTACCGCGCCATTGTTAATTAACACGTGCGATTTGCCATATTTCTCTTTTATTAACGCAAATGCTTTTTCAATACTTGTAGGGTCTGCTAAGTCTGTATAAATATAGTCAACATATTTTTCTTTATTCTCTATAATATCTAGCACTATTACTTTATAGCCATTATCTGTAAATTGCTCAGCCATGTCAAATCCAAGTCCACTTGCACCGCCTGTTATAACACAAATTTTCATGTATATCTCCTTTTCTAAAAGCAGGCACTGTTAAGTTAAAGTAATGAAATTATTATTTTTCTTAAGAATAGAGCAATTTATTCTCTTTTCTTTTTCCTCCCCGCCTTTGGTGGGGAGGAAAAAGAAATATAAAGATTATTTTCATATTAAGTTAACAAAGCCTATAACCATAGTTTGTTGATTAACTATATTATAGAGCAACAAATATAGAAGGTCAAGAGATATTGTTTTCTTTATGAGAATAGTGCATTAAAACTTGTGTATAAGTTAACATTAAAATATATTCCATATTCCTGGTTGTTCATTCATATATAAATGTTCTGTTAGTACTTTTATATCCTCGCAAATTATTAAAGCAGTTGCAGAGTCTCTATATACAATATATTTCAAAAGAGAATTTATACTCACTTCGCACCTTTCGAGCTCATTATGAGGAATATAAGAGCTGAGTATTTTATATTGTGTTTCCCATTTGTTTATTAGAATTGTTGCCTCTGTAGCGGCTGAATCAATGTTTTCATCTAACAGAAGTTGTTGAGTTGTATTTACATTTTCAATTATTGAGTTACATATTTGCCGTGTAAAAAGTAGTGACGCCACAGATATTATTACTGCTAGTGATAAAAGAATAGATGCAATTATTATTCTACCTCTCATTATATACCAAACCTTTCAATTACATTATAACTACCAGATAGGGTAGCCGTCATAATAAACACTTCGTTTAGCTTTACCTGCTTTTTTTGTAATATTTCTAATATCCAAGCTTCATCTTTATTGCAAGCTTCAAGAGCACTAAAACATATTTCTCCGTCATTTATTACTACTACTTCTAACTCTTCATTTTCTTTTTCAAGTTGTAAGTCTTTAGCCCTTACATACTCGTAATCTTCATTTTTCATTACACTTAAAGAGCCATTTGTTTCAATAATTGCATATTTCACTTCGCTTATAGAAAAAACACCGTTAATTCTTAACTGTTCAAAAACATCTTGAATAGTAAGCCTAAGTTCTTTCATTTGATCTTGCATTAATACTCCGTTATTTATTATCATAACAGGATTTCCGCAAATAGTAGTTCTAAATTTATTGTTTTTTAACATTAATATAGATACAAATATCTCTAAACTAACCAAAACAAAAATAGGAATTAGCCCACTTGTTAAAGGTTGACCACTATTTTGCATAGGTATAACCGCTAAGTCAGAAATAAGTAAAGTGGCTACTAATTCAGACGTTTGAAGTTGGCTTACTTGTCGTTTTCCCATTATTCGTATTGCAACCATAATTACTACATATACTATAAATGTTCGTATAAATGATATAAGCATAATTTTACCCTTTCGATATGTTTGTACATGAGCTCTTATAAAAAGTTTTACCCAAAAAGTATAAGTTATAAATAAAAGGTAAAAATATTTTATACTAACTAAAATTTATGAATAGTAGAGGAAAAGAGTGAGTAATATTATGAGAAAACTTAAAAAGCCACTTGAAGAAAACTTAAAAATATTAGAGCAGGACTATATTAATGCTGTAGATTACACAGCTGTAAAATTAAGTGTAGGAGGAGTGAACACCGCCGTTATTAGTCTTGATGGTCAAATAGACAAGCAATATTTATCAATAGGTGTATTGTCTCAATTGTCAGACATGAAAGTAGATGAGTGTATAGTAGACTTGCTTGAGTTTATTAAAACAAAAGTACTAGCAGTTTGTGAGCAAGTAGATATTTTAAGTATTGAAGATATAAATGAAAAAATTATGTTAGGTTTTGCTGTAGTTCTAGTTGACGGTTATGATAAAGGCGTTTGTTTTGGTGTGCAGGGTTATCAGTTTAGAAGTGTAGCACAGCCTGAAAATGAGACAATGTTACGAGGTTCGAAAGAGGGCTTTGTTGAGCCAATATTAATAAATATGTCTTTAATTAGAAGAAGGTTAAGGACAACTCAGTTGAAATTTGAAAGAATGTTTATAGGAGAAGAAAGTAATACTCCTATTTTGATTTGCTACTTACAAAACAGGGTGTCTAAAGAAATATTAGATAAAATAAAGTTGCAGTTAAAAGATATACCTCTAAAAACTGTAATGGCTGAAGGTTACTTACCTGGTTTTTTAAATAAAAAAGGGATATTTGGTAACGCCGGTGTTACAGAAAGACCTGATACTGTGTGTGGCAAAATTGAAGAGGGAAGAGTAGCGGTAATAATAGACGGAACACCGTCTGTATTAATAATGCCTTATCTTTTTGTAGAAAACTTTCAGTCTCTTGACGATTATGCAAGCAAGCCTGTTTATGCTAGTTACATGAGATATATAAAATATATAGCTTTTTTTATAGCCTTGTTCTTGCCAGCACTTTACGTAGCAATAGTTTCGGTAAGGCCTGAGCTTATGTCAGATTCTATACTAATAAAACTAGCAGAGGAAGAGTCAAAAACACCATTTACAGTGTTTTGGGAAGTGATTTTTGTAAATATGCTTTATGAGATAATGCGTGAGGCAGCTCTTAGAGCACCTAAAGTATTAAGCCAAGCAGTAAGTATTGTAGGTGCACTAGTAATTGGAGATATGGCGGTATCGTCAGGTTTAATAGGTGCACCATCATTAATTGTAATAGCGTTGTCAGCGATATCAGGTTATGCAGTGCCAAAATTATATGAGCAGTTAGCCATACTTAGATTTGCTCTTATTTTTATTGGTGGAATTTTAGGTGTATGGGGTCTTATGTGCTCTGCAATGTTCATTTTAATTAATATATGTGCTGCTAATAGCTTCGGAATTCCTGTGACTGCACCTATGGCTCCTTTTATGTATAAGTTTATGAGAGATGTTTGGGTGAGAGCTACTTGGAAAAAACTAAACCAAGATAGAAGCACAGTGCAAGAAATGAGAGATTAACTAAAAATCCTCTACTCTTAAAATTATAATTTCATAACAAGAAAGGGAACTGCTAGATGAAATCAAAAATTAGTACTACTGAGTTATATATAATAGGATTTATTAGTTCAATTTTGTTTCTTGCTTCTTTCACTAGTAATACAATAAGTGATAAGATTACTGATAGCTTGTTTTCAACATTTTTAGCTATAATATTTGGTATTATATTATCATTTCCACTATTTTTGAGTAAGCATAAACAGGTCGAAAAAACACCTATTGACATTATTTACGCAATATATTTTTTTATAAGCGATGTAATAATACTTACCCAAATACAAAACATGTTTTCGAATACTATTTACCCAGATGTAGAACCTGTTTTTCTAGGAATTTTTGTTCTAAGTGTTGCTGCTTACGGTGCTTATAAAGGAATTCAGGCGGTGGGTCGTAGTTCAATTTTTGTTTTTTGCTTTATAATATTTTGTATATTATTAATTACATTTGGCTCGCTTTCGTTATTAGATGTAGAAAATACAGAAGTAATGTTTTACACAGGTTACTCAGACAGTATATATAACTCGCTAAAAATTTTTGCCAGAAGTAGTGTGTTACCTCAACTAGTAATTCTGTATAGGTATGCGAATAAAGAGCTTGGTTACTTTTTTTATGTTTGGCAAGGAGTAACATTAGTGTGCATAATTTCAGTTTTTACTTTAATTATGTATGGTTTAGGTCGCTTTGCAAACATACAGATGTTTCCGTTTTACTGCTTAACATCAGTTTCTTCACTAGGTCCAATTAGACGAATGGATTTAGTTTTTAGCATGATGTGGATAAGTGCTTTAATAATAAGATTTGCTACAGATTTATTTTTAATAAAAGAATGTATAGGAGGGTATATTAACGGTAAAGTAAAAAAATATATAGTAACTATTTGTGCTGTTTTAATTATCTTTTTTAGCTATATAATGCTTGAGTTAGGTTTAATGGATATTCTTACATTATTGCTTTTATATTCGCCTATATTTACAATTATATTAGGATTTTTATTTCCGTTAATAAATTTGTTAAAGGAGAGAAATAAATGAAAAAAATAAAACTTGTATTAAGTATTATTTTTATTGTTCTTTTTTTTAACGCCTGTTCTCCTCAATTATCAGATTATATGATAATAAAGGGTTTTGGTGTTGATTATAACGAACAAGATGAACTATATGATATAACGGTAAGATTTGTAGATACTAGCGAGATGGGTAAAGAAAAAAATATAAGTGTAAAAGGAGAAACAGTGTATGAGGCTTTGGATGAGTTAAGTCTTACCTCAGCAAAAATTTCTTTGTATTCAGCTGCAGATTTTATTATTTACAGCGAAGAAGTAGCGAAAAAAGGTTTAAATGAAGCACTGGATTTTTTTGTAAGGTATTTTAAAGCTCAACCTAAGATAAGTTTATTTGTATGTGAGAATAAAGCGAAAGATGTATTAGAGTTAGAAAGTGATGGAGAACTAATTTCAAGCGATTACATTTTAAATCTAACTGAAAATAAGCAAAATGAAGGAAAAACTGTTTCTTCGAGTGCAATGATATTTATTTCTCAAATGTTAAGTGAGTCTGAGTCTGCAATTGTTCCTTATATCAAAATAAACAATGACACGCTAGATATAGGAAGTAGCGTAGGAATTAAAAATTATAAGTTAGAATACTCTTTAAACGAGCTTGAAACTCAAACGTATTTATTGGCACAAGGAAAACTAAAAAACACAACAAAGGTAGTAGAAACAGATTTAGAAGATAAGATTACTTTAGAGATTGTTAGTTCTAATAGCGAGCTTAAACACGAGGTAAGAGACGGTGTTATTGGCTTCACATTAGATGTTCAAGTAGAGTCAGTTATAGCAGCAATGCCACTAGATAGTGAATATTTATCTTATGATGATTTGCTTGAAAAACTTGAAGAAGTATTAAAAAAGGAGCTTGAAGATTCTATTAGTAAAGAGAAAATATTGCAGGCAGATATATATAAAATTACGAATTATTTGTATAGAAAAGAACCCGACTATTATAAAAATAATCGGGTTGATTGGATTGAAAAAATGGACAATGATTTTATTGAGATAAATGTAAAGGTTAATTTTATTAAAACAGGAGAAGAGGATACTGGTTTTTATAATGAAATTGAAGGCTTATAAGATAAATTATTTACATTGATTTCTAATGTCTGCTACAGAATCTCCTTCTACTAATGTTGCTGATAATACAACAGTTTCGTTTGTGTGTTCTTCTTTATTTGTTAGCTTTTTAAGAATAATATTCGCTCCTTGATTAGCCATTTCAATTAAAGGCTGTGTTACAATTGTTAGCTTTGGATTTACAATTTTTGTAAGCTCCATACTATCAAAAGCAATAATTGATAATTGAGAAGGTATTTTTATTCTTTTTTCATTGGCGTAAATAATGGCACCAAGGCTCATCTCGTAATTTGTAACAAATGTAGCTGTCATGTTAAAATTATTTTCGCATAAATATTTTACTGCATTATAACCACCTTCAGTATCAAAATCAGAATAATAAATAAGATCGTCTTTAATAGGAATATTGGCTTTGATTAGGGCTTTTTTATAACCGTTAAGTCTTGAGGCAGAAGTAAACATCTCTTTAGGACCTACAACAATACCGATGTTTTTGTGCCCTTTGTTAATAAGTAATTCAGTAGCTTCATAAGCAGCTTTTTCATTATCAAGTAAAACACAGTCTGTTTTGTCTTTTAAATTATCTGTTAACCTGTCTATTAATAAAATAGGCAGGTTTTGTTTTATTGCAGGTTCAAGATGTGCACCACTAGTATCAGTAGGTATATTAATTATTGCGTCAACTCTTTTAGACATCAAAAACTTAACCGCTTCTTTTTCTATTTTTTTATCACTATTACAATTGCATATTACAGTGCTGTAGTTATTCTCACGTAATACTTTTTCAATTTGAGTTACTATCTCTGCCATAAAAATATTTGCAAGAGCATGAACTAAAATACCAACAGTTCTACTTCTATTTATTTTTAAACCCCTTGCATACTCGTTTACGGTGTAATCAAGCTTTTTAACAGCTTCGTCAATAATTACCTGATTTTCTTCTTTTATTTTAATTCCGTTTATATGTTTTGAAACAGTGGCTATACTCAGTCCAGTGTATTTAGCTATGTCATTAAGTGTTGTGGGCATAAAATTTCACTCCATATATATGTATTAATTTTCTGTTTATATAATCGTAACATAATTGAAAATAAATGTCAATTTAAACGTTTTATTTTATTGACTTTTTTACATTCTCGTGTTATTATGTGATTAAAGTAAAACGTTTAATCTAAAAACTAAATTAAAGGAGAAATTATATGCCATTTGTTACTTCTACAAATATGTTAAAAAAAGCTTACGAAGAGGGGTATGCCATAGGTGCATTTAATGCTGAAAACATGGAAATGGCTCAAGCTATTGTTGCAGCAGCGGAGAAACTTAATGCACCCGTAATAATACAAACAACACCGTCAACGGTAAAATATTCTTCGCTAGAGACTTATGCATCAATGATTAGAGCTATTGCAAATAACGCTAAAGTACCGGTAGCTTTACACCTTGACCATGGAAGTAGTGTAGAGCTTTGTAAAAACGCTTTAAATGCAGGATATACAAGTATTATGATAGACGGAAGCAAACTACCACTTAACGAGAACATTGCTATAACAAAAGAGGTTGTAGATTTTTGCAGCGAAAAAGGAGTGCCTGTAGAGGGAGAAATTGGCCAAGTAGGTGGCAAAGAGGACGACTTAGAAGTTGAGAATGCTGGCTATACAATTCCTAACGAGGCTGTAGAATTTGAGACGAATACAGGACTTACAATAATGGCTGTAGGTGTAGGTACCGCACACGGATTTTATGCGGAAGAGCCAGTTTTAAATAAAGAATTAATTACAAAGCTAAAAGGAATGCTAAAAACTCCTATGGTGCTTCACGGTGCCTCTGGAATTAGTGACGAAGATATTAAAGACTGTATTAAAAGAGGAATTTGTAAAGTTAATTTTGCTACTGAGTTAAGGGTAGCTTACACAGAAGGTGTAAAAAAAGTTTTAAGTGAAAATCCTGATGTATTTGACCCAAAGGCTTATGGTGCAGAGGGTAGAAATTATGTAAAAGAGCTTGTTGAAAATCGAATTACAGTTTGTGGCTGTAACGGTAAAGCTTAATTTAGTAAATAGGTTTTCATATTAACAAAAAGGACGGGTTTAGATATGAATGATATACTTTTGGGTATTGATATAGGCACATCTGCTTGTAAAATAGTAGCATTTAATAAGCAAGGCAAAGTGTTAGCACAGTGTACAAGAGATTACGAGGTGTTTTATCCTAAACAAGGCTATGCTGAACAAGACCCAAACACTTGGTGGAATGAAGTATGTATTGGAATTAAAAACCTTATTGAAAACGGTCTTAACCCTAATTACATAAAAGGTATAGGGATTGACGGACAAAGTTGGTCTGCAATTGCTATAGACAATAAAGGCGAGGTTTTATGCAATACTCCTATTTGGATGGACACAAGGGCAAATGATATCTGTGAGGATATGATAGATAAGGTTCAAAATTTATGGCTAACAAGCGGTAACCCTGTTAAGCCCTCTTACACTATGCCTAAGGTTTTGTGGTACAAAGAGCATATGCCTGAGGTATATGAAAATACATATAAAATTTTACAATGCAACAGCTATATAGTTTTTAAATTAACAGATGAAATTAGTCAAGACCGAAGCCAGGGTTATGGTTGGAACTGCTATAATACCCAAAAAGGCGAGTGGGACAAAGAGCTTTGTGAGAGCTTAGGTGTAAACCCAGAGTTGTTACCACCTGTTTTTGCTTGCCATGAAGTAGTGGGAAGGGTTAGTGAAAAAGCCTCAGAGCTTACAGGGTTGCCTGTAGGAATTCCTGTTGTGGCTGGTGGGTTAGATGCCGCTTGTGGAACTTTAGGTGTAGGAGTTATAAAAGCCGGACAAACTCAAGAGCAAGGTGGTCAAGCCGGGGGAATGAGCATTTGCATTGATGAGTACACAGCAGACGACAGGCTTATTTTAGGTTCTCATGTAGTGCCTAATTTGTGGCTTTTACAAGGTGGCACTGTTGCGGGTTCGGCCTCTTTAAATTGGTTTGAGAAAGAGTTTTGCGATGAAGAGAGAGCTCTATCGGCAGGGGACGGCAAATCGCCTTTTGCTCACATAGATGAAGGAGCAAAAAATATTCCAGTAGGTAGCGACGGACTAATTTTCTTACCTTATTTAGCAGGTGAGCGAAGCCCTATTTGGGACACAAACGCAAAAGGTGTATTTTACGGAATAGACTTCTCGAAAACAAAAGAGCATTTCTCAAGAGCAGTAATGGAGGGAGTTGCCTACTCTTTAAGACATAATTTAGAGACGGCGTATTCATCTGGTGCAGTAGTAGAGACCCTATGTGCTATGGGAGGTGCTGCAAATAGTAGACTTTGGACACAAATTAAAGCAGATGTAACAGGAAAAGAAATTAGCGTTCCGTCATCTGATACAGCAACTGCTTTAGGTGCGGCTATTTTAGCAGGAGTTGGAGTTGGAGTTTATAAAAGCTTTGAAGAGGCTGTGGAGCTTACAATTAAAACCCAAAGAGAACATAAACCAAATATTGAAAACAAAGAAACATATGATAAAGCATATAAAAAATATATTGACATATACGACAGCTTAAAGCATGTTATGAGCGAGTAAACTTATAGGTAGAAAGGATGATATTTATGAAAGCAGCAGTTTTATACGCTAATGAAGATTTACGTTATGACGACTACCCAACACCAGAGATAAAACCTGGTACAGTAAAAGTTAAAATAAAAGCTAGTGGTATTTGTGGTAGTGATATACCTAGAGTGTTATCAAATGGAGCACATTTTTACCCAGTAGTACTAGGACATGAGTTCTCAGGCGATATAGTACAAGTCGGCGAGGGTGTTGAGGGATTTGAAATAGGAGACACAGTTTCAGGCGCTCCGCTAGTGCCTTGCTTATCTTGCTCTGACTGCCAACAAGGCAACTATGCGCTTTGTAAGAACTACAGCTTTATAGGCTCAAGAGAGCAAGGCTCTTTTGCAGAGTACGTAGTTTTACCAGCAATTAATGCTGTAAAATACGATAAAAGCATACCTTATGTTCAAGCTGCAATGTTCGAGCCGTCAACGGTTGCAATTCACGGAATCCGTTGTGCAGACTACAAAGGCGGTGGCGATGTAGCTATTTTAGGTGGCGGAACTATCGGTCTTTTTACTATGCAGTGGGCGAAAATTTTTGGCTCTAAAACCGTTACAGTATTTGATATCTCTGACGAAAGACTTGCACTTGCAAAAAAATTAGGTGCAGACTACGTTGTGAATACATTAAAAGAAGAGCCACAAAAAGGCAAATACAACTATGTTTTCGAAACAGCTGGGCAAGTTACAACAATGCATATGGCTTTTGAAGTAGCAACTAACAAGGCGAGTGTTTGCTTTATTGGCACACCTCATGAAGATTTGACCTTTACCCCAAAACAATGGGAAAATATGAATAGAAAAGAGTTCAAGCTAACAGGCTCTTGGATGAGCTACAGCGCACCGTACCCAGGTGAAGAATGGAGTTTAACCGCCCATTATTTTGCAACAGGTCAACTTAAATTTGACGACAGCTTAATTTTTAAAACTTTCCCTATGTCACAAGCTAAAGAGGCTTTTATGCTTTATAAAGACCCTAAATCTGTTAAGG
>CAYJEZ010000077.1:0-12138 GCA_964369215.1 uncultured Eubacteriales bacterium | reverse complement strand
TTTTTATAATTGTTAAACGTTGTCAGTAAAAGATTATACAACAAAAATTGCGGAATTGCAACACTTTTATGGTATTTAACTCGAAATCTGACTAATTTACAATACTTTACAAATTATTGCTTTTAAGTTTTTCATTTTATGCAAAAAACATGCACGCCGTATATAATTAACTGCTATTATAATCAAACCAATATTTTAATATAGTTATCGGTGTTTGTTCGCAGAGATTTATTGTGGCTTTTAGCTGTTTAACTATATTTTCATTAGCTTATCTAATCATAAATAAGCTATACACTCCATTTTTTTGTATCTTTTTTAAGTTTACAATTAGATTTTCAACAAACCCATTGATTTCACTTAAATCTTCACCCCAAAAATTAGTATTTTTACAAATCTTTTCAACCAATGTCTCTATATTTTCATCTCTATTGTTATAATAAAACTCCAACACTTCTTTATCATCACTTACTATGTAATCTTCACCATTTCTAGTAGCTACTAGTCCTTTGTCATTAAGAGTATGCCCGCCCATATAAAAATTAATATAAAAAGCAAAAGACATTGTAATACAAGGTGGCAAATCATTATTACTTTTTATATAGGCTTTTAATGAAGGAAGTAGTCTTGCTCTCCATTTTGAAGTAGAGTTAAGACTTATACTTATTAATTCATGGTCTATAAACGGATTTTTAAATCTATCGCTAACCGATTTTGCAAAACCCATTAATTGCTCTTTTGGTAAGTCTAAATTTGGAATAACCTCATCATATAATAACTTATTCATAAATTTGTTGATATTATCATCTTCTAACGCATCTCTAACTATATTTTGCCCTGCCATAAACGCACCTAAAACAAACCCTGTGTGGGCACCGTTTAATATTCTCACTTTTTGTCTTTTATAAGGGCCGTGGTCCTCTGTTACAATTATCGGTAGTTCTGCTTTCTCAAAAGGGAGTTCTTTTTTTACGCTCTCGTCAGCCTCTATTACCCATAGTCCAAAAACTTCTGCAGTATCAATCATTTTATCTTCATAACCTAATTCAATACACATATTACTTGCCTCATTTTTAGGGTAGCCTGTAACTATTCTATCTACTAAAGTAGGGCAAAATTTATTTTCTTTATTTACCCAATTTAAAAAGTCTTCTCCTAAGCCCCACAGTTCTATATAATCTAATACACATTTGTAAAGTTCTGCCGCGTTGTTGTCGATAAGCTCGCAAGGTAGTATTATAAAGCCTTTTCCCTCTTTCTTTCCAAAAAGTTTATATCTCTCATACAAAAACACCGTCAATTTTGCAGGGTAACTGCTAGGTGGAGCATCACTAAATTTACAGCTCTCATCAAATACAATACCAGCCTCAGTAGTGTTAGATACAATAAATCTAAGTTCTGGATTTTTTACAAGCTCCAAAAAGCTACTATAATCATCATATGGATTTATAACTCGGCTTACAGAAGAAACAATACGTTTTTTATTTATTACCTCACCATTTTCTGTTCCTCTCAAAATAACGGTATAAAGTCCATCTTGTTCGTTTAAAATTTCACCCATGCCTTTTTTAATTGGTTGACAAACAACAATTTTTGAATTAAAATCAGCTTTTTCATTCATATGGTCGACAAAATAATCAACAAACGCCCTTAAAAAATTGCCCTCACCAAATTGGAGTATTCTCTCAGGTGCATCAGCTAATAGATACCCTTGATAATTCTCTTCTTTGAGTGTGCTATAATTTAATCTTTTCATACAAAATCCCCTTATTTCATTTAATTAACTTAAAGTGTAACCCCTTGCTTAAAAATTGCCATATCGTGGTATCCATTTTCCTCTGCTTTTACTTTTTCTCCATTTGCAAGCTTAATCACATATTCAAACAAGCTTTTAGCAGTATCTTCAATTGATTCTCCCATTAATACACCTGAACAATCAAAGTCAATCCAGTTTTTCTTTCTTTTGCTAAGGTCTGAATTTGACGACATTTTAACCGTAGGAACTGGACATGCAAAAGGCGTGCCTCTACCTGTAGTAAACAGCACAATATGTGCTCCTGCTGCTGCAAGTGCAGTTGCTGCAACTAAATCATTACCTGGAGAGTTTAAAAGATTAAGCCCTTTCAATTTCACTTCTTTTCCATATTCAATTACATCTATTACCGTTGCACTGCCTGACTTTTGTGTACATCCTAATGATTTTTCTTCTAAAGTGCTTATTCCACCCTCTTTATTTCCGGGCGATGGATTCTCATAAATTACTTGATTATGACTTTCAAAGTAATCTTTAAAATTGTTTATAAGATTAACTGTTTTATTAAAAACCTCTTGGTTTTTACACCTATTCATAAGAATTGTCTCTGCTCCAAACATCTCAGGAACCTCTGTTAAAATTGTAGTACCGCCTTTAGCTATAAGCAAGTCAGAAAATTCTCCTACTACAGGGTTTGCTGTAATGCCTGAAAAACCGTCAGAGCCGCCACATTTTAAGCCTATTATCAGCTCCTTACAGCTAACTTTTTCTCTTATATCAGTCTTTACTTTTTCACATAAATCTTTAATAATTTCTACAGACTCAGTAATCTCGTCTTCACAACTAGCAGAATTTAAAAACTTCACTCTATCTTCATCATAATTTCCAATATACTTTTTCATTTCAGCTATATTGCAGTTCTCGCAACCTAAGCCTAATACAAGCACTGCTGCTGCGTTTGGGTGATTAATTAGCCTTGCTAAAACATTTCTAGTGTTCTCTTGGTCTTCTCCCATTTGTGAACAACCAAAAGGATGAGGAAAAGCAACTATATCATCAATTTCGTCAGTTTTATATATAGTTGATTTTTCTGCTATTTTTAAGGCTACGTTATTCACACAACCCACTGTAGGAATAATCCATATTTCATTTCTAATTCCTACTTTCCCGTTCTTTCTTCTATATCCGTTAAAAAAAATTTCTTCTGCGCATACTAAATTTACTGTGTTTTTTATATATTCGTACTTATTTTTGTTTGATAATGAAGTTTTTAAGTTGTGTGTATGTACATGCTCACCAACCTTAATATCTTTCAAAGCATAACCTATTGGATAGCCATATTTTATTATACTTTCACCTTTTATTATATCTTTTAAAGCGTATTTATGACCAGCAGGTATATTACATTGCAACTCTACCCCATCTAACTGTGTCATTTTGCTAATTTCTTTTAATGCAACTGCTACATTATCATTACTATGGATTATAATATAATCTTTCATAAACATCGTCTCCCATATTAAAGTTAGGCACTGTTGAGTTAAATAACAAAGCCTAATGCATATTTCAAATAATTTTAACTAACTAGTACCTATCCAATTTAATAAAATCTAAATGTTAAATAGATGTAACCAAGTAAATATCTTTAGCACTTCATATATATAACTACTTTGACATACATTTTACCATATAAAGTTGATCTTTTCAACTTTTTTATTGTTCAGTTGTAAAAATTAGAATAAATAATTTTATTTACACTTTACTATTAAATAAAATAAATGTATAATAAGTATATTGTTAAATTTTGTACTGAAAGGAGAAGTAAACATTTTATGATAGAATTGTACATAATTATTTTTAATTTAACCCTTTTTATTCATAATATTTTTTATTTAGAACTTGTAAATAGAATTTTTGGTTGGGAAAGCTCTAGAGCAAAAATAATAACTTTCAGTTTAGCCAGTTGCACTTTAGGCACCACGTTTCTAGTGCTTTTTGGAAGTATGTCTACCTTGGGCTACACTATAATGCTAGTTGTATATGGTGGAATGATAAGTTTATACAGTATAGGTAGAAAGAACCTTGTCAAAACTATGCTCGCAGCACTAGTTCTCACCTTTAATGTCCATATCATGTCTGTCCGAGGCATTATTTCGGCTATTGCTTCGCTAGGGTTAGATATGTCCATATGTAAGATAATGCAAGATGAGACTTTATTTTGGATTATTTTGTCTCTTACTTCTGTCTTTACCACTATGCTAACTATTGCAATTTTAATTTTGGTTCCAAAAAAATATCTCAGCGCAATTACTAATAGAACAGAATTTGTTTTTTGTTATTTTGCCATTACAGCACTTGCAAATATCTATATGATAACTAATGGAACAGTATATATCACACAAATTGACTACGAAGAACTCCCTTTCCATCAAATTGTTGCTTCTCTTACTTGGCTGTTAGCTATGTATTCAAGCATGTTCATGCTTGTTATTTCTGACTTACTAAGGCAAAGAAAAGAAAAGCTTGAGAAAAAACTAGCGTCTGAATCGGTTTATAAACAAGCACTTATAGGAAATACCCACACAATAATGGAAATATGTTGTAGCAACGACTACCTTTTTAAAGTAATTGTTGGAAATAAAGAGGAAATACTCTCTCCTGGATTAACATATACAGATTACATAACAAATTTTTGTAACAATTTTGTACATGTAGAAGACCAAGGTAGAATGATGAATCATTCTTTAATCCCTACTATTATTACTAATTTTGAAAATGGAAACCAACGCCTTAACTGTGACTACAGAATGAAGCAATCTGATGATAATTACAAGTGGGTAAAAGACACAATAACTATACACAAAGACGAAGAAACTGGAAATATTATAGCAATAAAACTTATTACCGATGATATTCACGAAATGAAAATGAGTGAAGAGCGATTAATAAACGACAACGAGAGAGACTATCTTGTCGGGGCATATAACAGAAAAACTACTGAAAAATTAATAAAAGAGCATTTGGAAAATAATCAAAACGGTGTTATGCTGCTGCTTGACTTAGATAATTTCAAGGCAATAAACGATAATATGGGTCATGCTTACGGCGACAACGTTTTAAAAGAGTTTTATGAGGCAATTGCTAGTAATTGCAGAAAAGACGATATTATTGGAAGACTGGGTGGTGACGAATTTATAGTATTCTTTAAAAATTCTGCAAGTGTAGAAAACATATCTGCTAAAGCCCAAAGAATTTGCCAAGCTGCACATAGGTCTTACACTTCAGACACCAGTTCTGTTGTTGTTACCATATCAAGCAGCATAGGTATAGCAATAGCACCTGATAATGCAACTACATATGATGAGCTCTATAATTGTTCAGATATTGCAATGTATTCTTGTAAAAAAGCAGCTAAAAATGCTTTTGCTTTTTATAATGAAGAAATGGATAAAACTAAAACAAAAAAGTAAGGTAAAATTACTAAGTAACAAATAAAAAAACTTTCCACATGCTAAAACTCTTATGAGCATTATGTATCGTCGGGAAGTTTTTTACACTTATTTCTCTTTTATATAAGCTTAGTTAATTAACAAAGCAACTCCTTTAACCTAACAAAATTACAGGCTTATAAATCATACTATCAAATTAAACTATTTCACGAATAACTTTACAAGGGTTACCAGTACCAAAAATATTACTAGAAATAGGTTTTGCATAACAAAAGTGCCACAAATAAGGATGACAGCTCCCATATCCGTGGCACTTCCGGCTATTTATTATCGCTACTCAGACTATAATTACATCTTTATAGTATATTTTACACTAAAATCAATTACTATTATTTCAGTAAAGTTAAATACCTTTATCAAAAAAACTATATTGCAAATATTTTACTCAAATCCTTATCAGCAGTACTAGTAGCAGTAATATTATATTCTTGTACCAATATATTTAGCACATTATCAGACAAAAACGCTGGAAGTGTTGGCCCTAAATAAATATTTTTTATTCCAAGATAAAGAAGAGTTAACAATATTGCAACTGCTTTTTGTTCATACCAAGATAAAATCATTGAAAGTGGCAACTCATTTACAGTGCACTCAAAAGCTTCTGACAATGCTAATGCAACTTTTATTGCAGAGTAAGCATCGTTACACTGCCCCATGTCCATTATTCTAGGCAATCCACCTATTTCTCCTAAGTCAATATCATTGAAACGGTATTTACCACATGCCAATGTTAATATTACACTGTCTTTTGGTGCCTTTTTTACAAAGTCAGTATAATAACTTCTTCCAGGCGCCGCTCCATCACATCCACCAACCAAGAAAAAATGTTTTATCTCTCCTTTTTTAACTAGCTCAACTACCTTATCAGCTACAGATAATACCGCTCTGTGTCCAAAACCTGTGGTTACAGTCTTTCCGCCGTTAATTCCTGTCATTTCTATATCTTCATTATAGCCTCTACATTGTAATGCTTTTTCTATTAACGGTGTAAAATCTTTTTCTTCACCAATGTGCACAAGTTCTGGGTATGATACAACTGAAGTTGTAAAAACCCTGTCTTTGTAACTCTCTCTTACAGGCATTAAACAGTTTGTAGTAAATAAAACAGGAGCAGGTATATTATGAAACTCACTTTGTTGACTTTGCCAAGCAGTTCCGAAATTTCCTTTTAAATGTTTGTATTTTTTCAGTAATGGATACGCATGCGCAGGTAACATCTCACTATGTGTATAAATATTTACTCCACTATCTTTTGTTTGATCTAATAGCAGTTTTAAATCATGTAAGTCATGCCCACTAACTACTATAAACGGTCCTTTTTCAATTGTTAAATTAACCTTTGTAGGCTCAGGAGTACCGTAAGTTTCAGTGTTTGCTCTATCCAGTAGCTCCATACACATTAAATTATATTTCCCTACCTCTAAAACCATAGGTAAAAGCTCTGTCATATCACAGTCGCAACCTAAGCATACTAGTGCTTTGCAAAAGAATTTATTTATCAAATCATCTGTATATCCTAGTACCATAGCATGGTATGCATATGCTGCCATTCCACGAATCCCGAACAAAACAAGCGATTTTAACGAACGATTATCTTCATTTGTATCCCAAATTTCTCTCATTTCATAATCATCTATTAAATTTCTAAGCTCATCAATATTTCCACTCTCTAAAAGGTTCTTTTCTTTTTCTTCATTTGCCTTTTGAATTAACTGTTTAATTGTTTTATTGTTAAAACTTACGTTTGTAACTGTTGTAAATAAACCCTCAATTAATAATTTTGATGTACTATCTGTGGGTATGCTATTTTCATTTATAGTTCGAGCAAGGCCTATTAATGCACCTGTGAGCTTGTCTTGCAAATTTGCATTATCGTGTGTTTTTCCGCAAACTCCTGTTTTTGCTTCACACGCTATATTATGTGCAGTTTGCTGACATTGAAAACAAAACATCTGTTTCATATTTTCGTCCTTTCTCTTTGTTATACTTTTTTAAATTTTAGTATTATATTTTTAATTAAGAAGCTCAATACTTAACCTCACCATTACAGTAATATTGTATGCAGTTTAAAGTAATTTATACGGCAAAATATAATGAAAAGTATTTTTCGTTTTGTATCTACCTTTTCCTAGCCTGACCGATATTATCCGTCAGGCTAAGCAAACACTAGTTCATAAAAAGTTCATAATAAAATCGTTGCAAACGCAACATTTATACGTTATAATGTAATTATGTTGCAAACGCAACAATCTACTTTTTGTTAATATTTGCCTTTGTTAAGTTAAGATTAAATTTTTTCACTTACCGGCCGAATACTAGAAGATAAAAAAACGAGAAAACTCAAACTTTTCATCTTCTTAAATTAACATATCCTAATATTTTGAAAGGAGTGTATTATGAAGCATCTTCATTGGTACTTTATGAAATTAGAAAAACTCTACTCTCAATACTTAGATAAACAACTTGCAGAATATGATTTAGGCTACAGCTATACTAGTTATATTTTTCACATATGTCACTATAAAGATATACGACAAGATATGCTAGCAGAGCATTTAGAGGTTAATAGAAGTAGTGTGCAAAGGGCACTTGAGCATCTTGAGACACATGAGTATATTACAAGAAAAATATGCAAAACAGATAAAAGGAAGTACCATATAATTCCTACCCAAAAAGCGTTTGATGTTTATGATGTAATTGTAAAGCATAAACAACAACTAGATGACATAGCACTTAACGGATTAACCGATAAACAAAAAGCAGAAATATCTCCAATGCTAAAAAAAATGCTTAATAACGTAAAAGAATTTATTACAGAGGAGTAAGAAAAAATGAGTGAACAAAGCAAAACTAAGATTGATAAGGGAATTATCAAAAGGTTTATATCTTATTATAAACCACATAAAAAACTATTCTTTTGGGATATGACATGCTCTTTAACCTCAGCTGGTTTAGGGCTTTTATTCCCTTTAATAACAAAAAGAATAATGGACGTAACAATACCTGAAGGAAATATGCAAGAAATGATTATTCTTGCGGCTACCTTGATAAGTATATACCTATCAATCGCCCTGCTCTCACATTTTATTAACTATTGGGGGCATGTAATGGGTGTAAGAATAGAGGCTGATATTAGAGAAGATTTATTCTCGCATTTGCAAAAATTGTCGTTTAAGTACTATGACACAAACAGAACAGGTCAAATTATGTCTAAAATATTAACCGACTTATTTGACATTACAGAGCTTGCTCATCACGGCCCTGAAGATATTTTCATATCAATAGTTATGTTTTTTGGTTCTGCAGCTATACTGTTTAGTATGGAGTGGCGTTTGACCCTATGCATACTTGTAATGCTACCTATAATTGCTTGGTTTGCTAGCACTAGACGCAAAAAAATGAGAAAAGCTTTTTCAGATGTTAGAGTAAAAATAGCTGATGTTAACGCACAAGTAGAGAACAGCATTAGCGGAATAAGAGTAGTGCAGTCTTTTACAAATGAGGCGCACGAGGCTGACAAATTCTCAGAGGGTAATGGGTTATTTAAAGAAGCAAAAAAAGCCTCTTATAACGCAATGGCAACATTTATGTCTGGTATGGGCTTTTTAACAAACACATGTAATGCATTAGTTCTTATTGTTGGTGGCTTTTGCGTAATGAGCAAGACTATGGATTTATCTGACTTAGTAGTATTTTTGCTTTACATAAATATAATTTTACAACCTGTTCAAAGGTTAACAAACTTTACTCAACAATTTGAGCAAGGAATGAGCGGTTTTAGAAGATTTATAGAAATTATGGACACAGATGTAGACATTCAAGATAATCCAAATGCTGTAAAACTAACAAAAGTAAAAGGCGACATTGAATTTCACAATGTTACTTTTAAATACACAGAAGAAGAAGACGTTTTAAACAACATCTCTTTAAAAATAAGTGCTGGTAAAACTATTGCGGTTGTAGGTCCTTCAGGTGGAGGCAAAACTACACTGTGCCAGTTAATTCCTAGATTTTACGACTGCTTAGAGGGGCATATAACCCTTGACGGCATAGACCTAAGAGACATTAAATTAAGTAGTTTAAGAAGTGCAATAGGTATGGTTCAGCAAGATATTTTCTTGTTTACTGGAACAATTAAAGAGAATATTAAATATGGTAAAATTAATGCAACTGACGAAGAAATAATAAATGCAGCAAAACAAGCAAGGGTTCACGATTTTATTATGAGTTGCCCTAACGGTTATGAGACAAACATAGGTGAAAAAGGTGTAAGGCTATCCGGCGGACAAAAGCAACGACTTAGTATTGCTAGGGCTTTCCTTAAAAATCCTCCTATAATGATATTAGACGAGGCTACATCTGCATTAGATAATCAAACTGAGCAAAAAGTTCAGCGTTCGCTGTATGAACTTTCTGAGGGTAGAACAACTCTTGTAATTGCACACAGATTATCGACAATAAAAAATGCTGACGAAATAATTGTATTGACGGCTGAGGGCGTTGCAGAGTTCGGTACACACGATGAACTATACGCAAATGGCGGCTTATATACTGAACTTTATGACGCGCAATTTAAGGTGCTAGCAGATGAACCTGACACTTACTCAGAGACCGACGAGTAATATAAATTTGGGGTTTGTTAAGTGAATATAAAAATAATCTGTATATTTATTTTTCTTCCATGTCTAGTCTTTGGTGTTGCCTACCGCATATAAAACATTGATAATTTGACTTTAAAAAAAAGCAAAGCACAAACTACTATGTCTGTGTTTTGCTTTTTCATTTATGTATTATAACACATTTAAATTTTAAGCTTTTGATTTTGGTATATGTATACTGTTAACTAGAATTTCTTTGTTATTAATTTATAGTTGATTAACAACTTTTTTATAAAAAGCTATGCTATCACTTGATTTAGTTATAAATATCTGATACAATTATTTATTATTATATTAGTTTCTACTTTTTTGGGTTTCATAGCATTTACTACTCTCAACACTTTTCATCTATTTAGGAGGAACATAACCATGAAAATCAAGCATTATTTAATAGTGATACTTATTGCATTATCTATTGGTTCAGTATTTTTTTTAATTCCTCAAGAAGATGAAATTCCTCCTACTCCACAAATTTACAAACCACAACCACAAACTTATGAAACTGTTAGCGTTCAAAAAGGAGACCTTGTAGATATAGCCACCTTAAACTGCACTTATACAGCAATAAAAGAAGAAAGCCTATATTTTAATTTGTCAGGATTACAAATAGAAAACATCTTAGTAAAAACAGGAGATAATGTTAAGTCAGGTGACGTGTTGGCAAATCTTGATATGGGGAATCTTGAAAATGAATTAATGATTTATACCGACAATATAGAAAAATATAATTTACAACTCTCATTAACTAAAAGTAAGAGGGATGAAGAATATAATAATCATGTTAAATATTTAAATACACTTAGTGAAGAAGAAAGAAAGTCTGCTATAAGTGCATCTGAAAAAGTTTCTACCTATATAACCCAAATAGATTTAATTGAAGACCAACTTTATATTGAAAATCTTAAAAAAACAGAGACAGAAGAAAAAATTTCTAAAAGACAAATCATAGCTCCTTTTGATGGTATAATTACATATGTTAGGGAATTCGATAGAGGTGAGACTTCTAACAGAGATTTCACAGTGATTAATATTTCAGATAATAATTCTGCTGCTTTTATCGCTTCTCATGACCTATTTAATTTAGTTGAAATAGGCGATGAGGTTGAAATGCTAATAGATGATGTTACCTACCCCGCCGTAGCGATATCTGCTGAAGAATACGGTGTAATAGCTGAAGAAGACGCAAGAAAGGCTCAGTATTTTTTTAGGCTCATAGACTCCGAAATTCCATTATCTGACAGCACTAAGTCAAAAGTATATGTTACTACTTTTGAAAAAACAGATGTGCTTTATCTTCCTGAGTCTACGATACGTTCTTATAAAGGTGACCCAGTTGTGTACTACCAAAACGATGACGGTATAAGAGAGCTCAAAGAGGTAAAAATAGGCGTAACAATTGACTCCGTAGTAGAAATATTAAGTGGAGTAAGTGAGGGTGAGTTAATTATTGATGATTAGGCTATTCACGAGTATGTAAAATATTATTCATTGTAAGAAAGAGGGATTTTTTATTTATGTTAACAGATTTTAAAAGAGAATTTATAGAGTTTATGCTATCTGCAGAGGTGCTTCGTTTTGGAGATTTTACTACAAAAAGCGGAAGAAAAACCCAGTACTTTGTAAATACAGGTAATTACAGAACAGGCGCGCATATATCTAAACTAGGTTCATATTATGCACAATCCATAAAAGACAGTATTGGTGAAGAGTTCGATTGCATGTTTGGTCCTGCTTATAAAGGTATACCTTTAGCTACAGCAGCTGCTTGTGCTCTTTATAATGACTACAAAATAGATAAACCTTATTTTTTTAATAGAAAAGAAGAAAAAGACCATGGCGAAGGCGGTTCTATTGTCGGTTACAAACCAAAAGGTGGTGACAGGGTTATTATAGTTGAAGATGTTGTAACTGCAGGTACTGCCATAAGAGAGGTTATGCCTATTTTAAGTGGCGTTGCAAATACAAAAACAGAGCATATGTTTATATCTGTTAATCGTTGTGAAGTTGGTCAAACACCAGGTAAAACAGCTATTATGGAGGTATCAGAAGAATTCGGTTTAAAGGTACATTCAATTGTCGACGTTAGAGATATCAGAGAGTATTTATGCACTAAGCCAGAGTACAGCCAGTATGTTCACTTAATGGATAATTATATGAAACAGTACTGTGTTTTTGACTAAAAATATAAGTATACCCAACACAAAACATCTAAAATATAGAA
>CAYJEZ010000076.1:1728-12254 GCA_964369215.1 uncultured Eubacteriales bacterium | reverse complement strand
TTGGCGGAGAGGAAGAGATTCGAACTCTTGGTCCCTTTCGAGATCACTAGTTTTCAAGACTAGCTCCTTAAACCGCTCGGACACCCCTCCAAATATTATATTCACAACATTACATATATTAACATATTATTGTTTTAATGTCAAGTATTTATTTGATTTTTTTTTAAATAATTAGCCAAACACAAAAAATAGTATATGTGTCTGGCTATTATTAGTAAAAACCAGAAGCCAATAGGCAATAAATAGATTAAACCTTTTGTCTTTTAAATATTAGCATTAAGTTTTTAGATGAATCATATTCCTCTTTAGAAGATGTTCCGCTTACGAGTTCCCAACCGTCATTTCCTAGTTTGTTTAACTCGTCTCCAAAATCTCCTTCAACATCATCAGTGTCAAATAAATTATTCGCACTTACTACTAAAGTACGATATTCAAACTTTCCCATAAAAATCTCCCAACTAAAAATATTCTTAAAATTAACTAAACGCATCACCTTATACAATGTAAAACTTTTGAATAATTACACTGCAAAAAATACTCATATATTATATCAGTAAAAAGAATAAATGTAAATTGGCAAAATATGAAATATAATAATAAAATTTTATGAAATTTTAATAATTATTTGACGAATTATAGCTCGTTTTAGTTTTTTTGCATATTAATAATAACTATATATATATATTAATTTAGAATATATCTAAATTGTTTATATGATTTGGTTTTGAAAAGTAATAGCCTTGAGAAAAATCTATATTATTTTGGTTAACAATTTTTTGTATTTCTTCATTTTCTACAAATTCAGCTACTGTTTGTGAATCTATCAATTTTGCCATGTAGCAAATTGAATCTAAGATTATTTTGTTCTCGTCATTATTTGTAAGATTTTTTATTATATCACCATCAATTTTAATAATATCCGGTTTAAGCGAAATAATAGAAGAATATGTTGCAAAACCTACACCAAAATCGTCTACAGCAATTCTACAACCTATTTTTTTAGCTTCATTTAAAAAGTTAACGATAGAGTTATTGTTATTATAGTTTTCTGTTTCAACAAACTCAATTATTACTTTATTTGGATTAGGATGCTGTTTTATTCTTTCTAAAAACCATTCTTTAAATTCAACAGATTCAATATCAAATAGTGAAATATTAATGCTTAACTCGGTAGTTTTATTTTCGAATTCTTTTAAAGCTTTATCTATCATTCTTTTACTTAATGTTAAATATAACTTAAATTTTTTTGAAGCATCTAGAAACATACCAGGAGAAATAATATTACCATCTTGATCTATCAATCGCATTAAAGCTTCATATTTATTAATTTTGTTTGTTTTATTGTCATAAATACCTTGATAATAAGGCGTAATAGTATCGTTAGTAATAGCATAATTGAGAAGTTCAAATAAACTAAGGTTTTTCTCGGTTTCAGCTATTAGAATTTCTCTTTCGTTAGTTGAAATGATAAAATTAGTTTGTGAGTGCCTATGAATATAATAAGCACTTTTAATTTTATCAATTAAATTTTCACCATAAGCGACAATAAACCTAGAAATTCCAGATAAAGCAGTAGCTTGCCCAGTAGCTAGTTCATATTGTTGATGAAAAGTTTTCATTAAATTAGTGAAGTCCTCATCGCTAATCTCATCGTTAGCTACAGCCATAAAATTTTTATAGGTGTTAGCATAAACAAAAATGATTTTATCTAAACCTAATTGAGCATATGCTGTATTTCCTTCCAACAATATTTCTTTAGAGGTTGCATAATATTTCTCTTCACCAAAAGTAGCTATCATCATGTCTGCATTAATAATCTCTGTCATGCACATTTTGGTAAACTTTTTAACTGGTAAATCTTTTAAATATTGGTCATAACTTAAAATACCTAGTCGTGCGTCTATATTTGGTCCTGTTGAGTTGAAACTTTCAGATATATTCATACCTTTCTTGTTCCTTTCTAAATTAATTTATTAATAATAGGACTACTCAATAACATTTACTCAATTATATCATTAACAATAGCTAATTACAATAATAATATTTAAGTAAATCATAATAATTCTGTTCCGTTTACAATAAACTGAAAATCTAAGCCTAAAAAATCACATGCCTTTTTGCACAGCAACATTCTATTTGTGAAAAGCTCAAAAAATTCAATAACAGGGGAGATGTGAATATCAATACTAATGTCATAAACACAAGTTTTTTCTGATTTAAGCACAGTAACACTCTCTTTTTCAACAGCATAACTAACTCTGTCGTGAATATCGTTAAAATCAACGTTTTTCCTCACTCTTGAACGTCTAACATCTGTTTTATCTGCAATAATTACTGCAGAGGATATAGCACTAACGGCATAAGCGCTCTTTTCGTCATGGTGCCCGATAGCACTACAGATTATCGCAACTTCTTCAGGTGGCATATTAAGACCTTTAAGTAAATTAAAAGCAATTAAAGCGCCATGGTGAGAGTGGTCAACTCTATTTACTAAGTTACCAATATCGTGCAAATAACCTGCAATGGCTGCAAGTTCACAAGATCTGTTATCATATTCTAAGCTTCTAAGAATTTTCTCTGCTCTTAAAGAGCAGAATTTAGCATGGGCTAAACCGTGTTCATTATAACTCATAAAAGTTAAAACACTGTCTGCATTCTTAATATATGTAGTAATCTCTTCATTATTATAAATTTGTTCAGGAGTAATATAATTATACATACCTGTAATCACACCTTTCTTACATAAAAGAAGATTTACTTTTTATATCAAACAAAAATATTTTCATTAAAAAGTAAAAGCTTCATTTTATTTATTATTTATATTTTTGGTTATTGAACATACATTCTGTACATAGCTTCAAGGCAAATTTTAGCATGTACTTTAAAGTCATCTAAATTAATTCTTTCATTACAGTTGTGAATTTGGTTATCAAAACCTTTAAAATCAGCACCAAAAGCTACGCCTTTGCCACCCATTTGCCTTGCGTAAGTTCCGCCGCCCATTGAGTAAAGTTCGCATTTGTTGCCTGTAACATCTTCATAAGCAGAGGACAGTATCTTCACTAAAGGTGTATCTGCTGGTAAATAAAGTGGAAGTTGTATATCTTTATTATCTATTTTAAGCTTGTACTCTGCTAGTCCATTATTAATCTTATCTACAAGCTCATCTCCGCTAAATGTAGCAGGATATCTTATATCTACTGCAAATTCACAAATATTATTACAAATTTTAACTAAGCCTAAATTAAATGTTAGTTTGCCACTAGGCTCGTCCTCACAAGCTACACCTATATTACTACCATAAATATCTAGTCCTATTTTATTTACTATACACTCTGCAAAATTGCCAAGTTTTGCTCCAAACACTTTGTAAAGTAAATCAAATAAATAGCTTGCAGCGTTCTTACCTAAGTCTGCTTTAGCAGAGTGAGAGGCAACACCCTTGCTTAATATAAAAGCGCCAAAATCTGTTCTTTTAATTTCGTATTCGCCGCCATTAGTATTTGATATTTCTAGTATCTTATTAAAATCATCGTCGTTACATATAATTTCAGCCTCAGCCTTATAAGGTACAGCATTTTTAACAGTACCCGCTATAAAGCTTTTAATAACTTCACTTTTTTCACTAGATTTAACAGTAAATTGTAGTATTCCCTTTTCACAGTTACAAACTCCATAAGAAGAGTCAGGGGTAAATCCCATAGTGGGCATTGGCTCAGACTCATAATATTTAGGAATATCTTTCATTCCGATTTCTTCTGCAGAACCCATTATTACACGAAGCTTTCTTTTACCAATAACATTATTATCTTTTAAAGCTCTTAAGCAATGAAGTGCTACTATTAATGGACCCTTATCGTCTGACACTCCTCTACCATAGGCTATATTTCCATCAATAACCATTGTATATGGGTCAGTATTCCAACCTTCTCCTTCGGGCACAACGTCTAAATGAGCCATAACTGCTGCAATTTCTTCACCTTCTCCAATTTCTGCGTGGCAGGCATGATAACCTACATTTTTTGCAGTTAAGCCATATTTTTCAGCCATAGCCATAGCTGTATCTACCGCTAAAGCAGAGTTTTTTCCGTAAGGAAATTCTCCCTCAGCATCTGAACAAACAGAGGGTATAGCAATAAGTGTTTCTAAGTCTTTTAATATATCGTCCCAATATTCAAGAATTTTCTCTCCAAATAACATAATTCGTCTCCCTTAGCTATATAATTTATATTAGTTATATTCTTAGTATACATTTTTTCTATCTTTTGTCAATATAATCACTAATCTCATTTTTTTATGCGAGAAAACAATTTTTTTGTTACTATTATTATGTATATTTCAAGTTAATTTAAACAAGTTTTTGAAAGGAAAATATTCTTTATGTTAGATTTTATTTGGATGTTTTTAATCTTTGCTTCAATACTATTTTCACTATTTACTGGGAATATTGGTAGCACAGCAAATGCTTTATTTGAGGGTAGCAGTACTGCAATTAATGTTACACTCTCTTTATTAGGAGGTATGGCTTTTTGGGTTGGAATTACTGAACTTGCAATTAAAAGTGGTCTTACAAAAAAAGCAGAGAAACTATTAAGACCAATAATCAACTTATTATTTAAACAGTATAAGGGTAATAATGAAATAATTGAAAAAATTAGCCTAAATATGACGGCGAATCTATTAGGGCTTGGTAATGCAGCTACACCACTTGGTTTAGATGCCGTTAAAAGTATGGATAAACTAAATAAAAATACAGATAAACCCTCACATGGTATAATTTTGTTTGTAGCAATAAACACTGCATCTTTACAGTTAATTCCAACACAAATGGCTATTCTCAGAAGCTCTTATAATAGTATAGCTCCTTTTTCTATTTTACCTCAAGTTTGGTTAGTTTCATTTTTAACTTTTGCTTCAATTATTATCCTATGTAATCTATGCAAAAAAAGAAGTGATAGATTATGAGTGATATTTCAAGCGCTATTCCATTAATTATTGTAGCATTTGTAGTAGTATATGCATATTTAAAAGACATAAAAATTTTTACAGTTTTTACAACAGGTGCGAAAAAGGGAATTGATACGGCTTTTTCTATATTGCCTACACTAATTGGATTGTTAACAGCTATTGCTCTTTTTACTTCTTCTGGTCTGCTTGAATTCACAGTAAAATTTTTTTCTCCATTATGTAATTTGCTCAATTTACCAAAAGAGATTTTGCCACTGGCTATACTAAGGCCTATATCTGGAAGTGGCTCTACAGCCAGTGTAATAAATATTTTTGAAAATTATGGGCCTGATAGTAAAATAGGGGAGATGGCATCTGTTTTATCAAGCTCTACTGAAACTACTTTTTATGCAGTTAGTGTATATTTCTCAGCTACTGTATATAAAAAATACTTATATACAATACCTGTGGCACTAACTGGTGATTTACTTGCAATATTCTTTACTGTATTAATAGTTAACTTTTTTAGTTAAACTACTTTATTTGCTTATAAACTTATTCTTTTTTGCATTATAACTTGACTTTTTAAACAAAAAAACATATGATATAATTATAAAAACTAATATAAAAGGTGGGATGACTTTGTTATTAACACTTGATGTTGGAAACACAAATATAACAATTGGAGTTTTCGATGAAGATAAGCTTTTGTTTGTTTCAAGAATGGCATCAGATTTATCAAGAATGGAAGACCAATATGCAATTGAAATATTAGATATAATCAAGTTACACCAGATAAAACCAAAAAATATTGACGGAGCAATAATATGCTCTGTTGTTCCTAAACTAACTAAGTATATACAAAAAGCAATAAAGCTAATTTTTAATTTGAAGGCGTTTGTGGTTAATAAAGATTTAATTGTTAATTTACAAGCAAAAGATGCACCTTTAGACTCATTAGGAGCTGACATTATTGTAGGTTGTGTTGCTGCTAAAGAGCTATATTCATGCCCTAATATTGTTATTGATATGGGCACTGCTACTACAATTTTTGTAACAGATAAAGACGGCTTTGTCTTAGGCGGAAGTATTTTACCAGGAGTAGGAATATCTCTTGATGCGCTTACAAATAGGGCAGCCCAGCTTTCTGCTATAGGCTTAGAGGCGCCACAAAATGTAATTGGTAGAGATACGGAGTCATGTATACAGTCTGGTGTTATTTTTGGTGCTGCGTCTATGATAGACGGATTGTGTGAAAGAATAGAAACAGAGCTAGGGTATACTTGTAAAAAGGTAGCAACAGGTGGGTTAGCTAGAACTATAGTTGAGAATTGCAGGTCTGAGGTTGTGTTTAGAGACACTTTAATTCTTGATGGTCTTAAAATAATTTACAATAGTAATAAGAAATAGTATATATTATTTATTCGAATAAATGAAATAAAATTTGGAGGTAGTAAATGAACGAGTACAAAAAATGGCTTAATGTTGAGCTAGAGGACGCGGACTTAACTAAAGAGTTAAAATCTATTGAGGGTAATGAAGCAGAGATTTATGATAGGTTTTACAGAGGTTTAGATTTTGGTACTGCTGGGCTTAGAGGAGTTTTAGGTATTGGAACAAACAGAATGAACATATATGTAGTAAGAAAGTCTACTCAAGGGCTAGCGAACTATCTAAACAAAAATAAAACAGAAGATAACATTGCTGTAGCAATTGGTTACGACAGCAGAATAAAAGCAGATTTATTTGCTAAAGAAAGTGCTACTGTTCTTGCTGCTAATGGAATAAAATCTTATATATATCCAGAGCTTATGCCAACTCCTGCTGTCTCTTATGCCGTTAGAGAATTAGGTTGTGCGGCTGGTATATGTGTAACCGCTAGTCATAATCCAGCAAAATACAACGGTTATAAAGTGTATGGCAGTGACGGTTGCCAAGTTACTGAAGATATGGCAAACGGAATAATGAACGAAATGAGTAAGTTGGATATTTTTGAAGATGTAGTTAATGGCAATTTTGAAACTTTTGTTAAAGAGGGTAAAATTGTTTACATAGGGGACGAGATATATGAGCCTTATATAAAAGCAATATTAAATGAGAGAATTCTGACAACACCTGCGTCAAATTTAAGTGTTGTTTACACACCGCTTAACGGTAGTGGTAAAAAATGTGTTTTAGACGTGCTAGGTAAAATTGGAGTAACAGATTTAACTATTGTAGCAGAACAAAGCGAGCCTGACGGAAACTTTCCAACTTGTCCTTATCCAAACCCAGAGATTAAAGAGGCACTGCAAAAAGGCTTAGACCTTTGTGAGAAAGTAAAGCCTGACATACTATTAGCTACAGACCCAGACTGCGACCGTGTTGGAATAGCGGTTAATCAAAATGGTGAGTATAAGCTTATTAGTGGTAATGAGGTTGGAATATTACTATTAGATTTTATTGCTAGGTTTAAATCAGAGACAAACACCTTGCCTAAAAATCCAATAGCTGTAACAACTGTAGTTTCTACAGCTATGGTAGACCCAATAGCGAAAGACTACGGAATAGAGATAAAAAGAGTGCTAACAGGTTTTAAATATATCGGTGACCAAATTGCGGACCTTGAAAAAGATGGTGAAGTAGAAAGATATTTACTAGGTTTTGAAGAGAGTTATGGTTATTTAAAAGGTGGATATGTTAGGGATAAAGATGCTGTAAATGCATCTATGCTAATATGTGAAATGGCATCTTATTATAAGTCATTAGGTAAAACTCTTGTAGATGTAATGGGTGACTTATATGATAAATATGGCTACTATGTAAACGACCTTATGAATTTCTCATTCGAAGGTGCAGACGGAATGGACAAGATGAGTAATATTATGTCTGGACTAAGAGAAAATGCACCTGCTGAGATTATAGGTGTAAAAGTTGTTGGTGTTAATGACTATTTACTTTCAAAATCTGTAGATAATGGCACTGAGACAGTAATAAACTTACCAAAATCTAATGTAATTGAATTTACATTAGAAAACGATGCTAAATTTATTATTAGGCCGTCAGGCACTGAGCCTAAAATAAAAGTTTACTTATCTGCAAAAGCAGAGACTTTAGTTTTATCAAAAGAGATAATAGAGAAGATGAAAGATAAAGCAAAAGACATTTTAGGAATATAATATATTTTTAAATTTAATTCGGTAACTAATCATAGTTACCGAATTAAAAATAGCAACTAAATGGGACAGATAGAGTTTTATGCAGATATAAAAAATTATATCTAATTATACAAAATAAATATTTTGTATAATTGAGGGAAGAGTAAAATTAATATGTAAGGACATTAAGCTTGAAAAATAAAGAAAGGATGGTCACGGGTGATGGCTTAGAATTTTCATTTCAGTTTTGAGCGGAAACCATGACATTGTCATAAATATGATAAAAACTACTAAAACAGATGTTTTAGACACAATGCCAGCTATTGTTAAAAACTATATGCTTTATTGCAGAAACGTTAAAGGTCGTAGTCCTAAAACTGTTGATGAATATTGTTTAGACCTTCGAACATTTTTAAGATTTATAAAACGACATAAAAAAATTGTAAGTCCAAATACTGAACTTAGTAATATAGATATTTTAGATGTAGATATTAATTTTATTAAAGACATTACTACTTATGACATTTTTGAGTTTATGAATTTTGCAGCGGACAGCAAAAATAATATGGCATCTACAAGGCAAAGAAAATCTTCTGCTTTAAGGGGTTTCTTTAATTTTCTTACAACACATGAACATTTGCTTGAAAAAAATCCGACAGAAAATTTAACTTCACCCAAAAAAAGAAAAAGCTTGCCAAAATATTTAACGCTTGACCAAGCTCATCAGCTTTTACTCGCTGTAGATGGTGTTTACAAAGAACGCGATTATTGCATGCTTATTCTATTCTTAAATTGTGGATTAAGATTATCTGAGTTAGTTGGGATTAACTTCTCTAATATTATACGGTATGATAATTCGTTAAAAGTAATTGGTAAAGGCAATAAAGAAAGAATTGTATATTTAAACAAAGCTTGTATAGATGCTATTGACGCCTATTTGCTAGTTAGGCCTATTGATAAAGTTATAGACAAAGATGCTTTGTTTTTGAGCAAAAGGCTTACTAGAATAAGTCCTAAAACTGTACAGTATACAGTTAATTTTTATCTAAATAAAATTGGTTTAAAAAGTGCTGGCTATTCAGTGCATAAATTAAGACACACTGCAGCTACTTTAATGCATCAAAACGGCGTCGACATTAGAGTGCTACAAGATATTTTAGGACATGAAAATTTGGGAACCACAGAGATTTACACACATATATCAAACAAACAAGCTAAAGAAGCAGTTAATGCTAATCCTTTGTCAGAGTTTAAAACAAAAAAATAAATGTGGAGGTTCTTAGTATGAAATTTGATTATGATATTGCAATTATTGGTGCAGGTAGTGGTGGATTAGTAGTAGCCTCTGCTGCTGCTAATATGGGTGCAAAAGTATTACTAGTAGAAAACAGATTAATGGGCGGAGATTGCCTAAATTATGGTTGTGTTCCAAGTAAAACTTTTTTAAAATCTTCTCATTTAGCAAGAATAATTAAGAAGTCAGATAAGTATGGTCTTAACGTGCATAACTATGATATAAGTCTATCAAAAGTAATGGATAGAGTTCAGTCTATAATTGATGAAATAGCACCACACGACTCAGTAGAGAGGTTTGAAAGCTTGGGTGTTGATGTAAAGATTGGCCATGGTAAAATAGTAGAAAAAAACAAAATAAAGGTAGATGAAAATTTTTATACATCTAAAAAAATAGTAGTATCAACAGGTTCAACTGCGTATATTCCACCAATAAAAGGTTTAGATAAAGTTAAATATTATACAAATGAAAGCATATTTGAACTTAGAGAACTTCCTAAACGTTTGATAGTTTTAGGAGCAGGTCCTATTGGGCTTGAACTTGGGCAAGGTTTTTCAGACCTAGGTAGTGATGTTACAATTGTAGACCGCTCCCCTACTGTTTTTTCAAAAGATGAACCTGAGGTTGCTCCTATAATGCAAAAGGTTTTTGAAGATGGCGGCATTAATATGCAACTAAACAGTAAAATAGCTCAAGTTTACGAAGAAGACGGTGATATTAAAATTTTGCTAGAAATAGGAGAAAAAGAGCAAACAATATCTGGTGATGTACTTTTAGTAGCACTTGGAAGACAAGCTAATACTAGTGGAATAGGATTAGAGCATGTAGGAGTTGAGTTAAACCAACGTAAGAATATAATTGTTAATGAAAAAATGCAGACTACAGTAGAAAATATCTATGCATGTGGCGACGTAGTAGGTTCATATCAATTCACACATGCAGCTAGTTATCAAGCCTCTATTCTAGTAAAAAACGCCTTAATAGCACCTATATTTAAAACAAATTATTATAATATGGCTTGGACTACTTATACCTCACCAGAGGTAGCACATGTAGGCTTATCTGAAAAGCAGGCGATTGAAAGAAATATGTTGCCAAAAGTATATACACTTCCAATATCAGACAATGACAGAGCGAAAGCAGAAGAT
>CAYJEZ010000076.1:0-1718 GCA_964369215.1 uncultured Eubacteriales bacterium | reverse complement strand
TAGGTGCTACTATTGTAGGCGAAAAAGCAGGAGAAATGCTAGCGTTTTTATCTTTAATGGTTACAAAAAAAATAAAACTCAGTTCTGCAATGGGCGTTATTTTTCAGTATCCAATTCAGTCTGAAATAATAAAGTCACTAGCATTGGTACGCTTTAAGTCTTCTGCAAAACCTTGGCAAAGAGCATTACTTAAAAAAATTGTAAAAAGGTAGCTAATAAGTATTTTCATTTATTTCTACATAAAAATTTATATGTTAAAAAGGTGGTAACTCAATGATAGATACCAATTTAAGAGGGAATTTTCAAAAAGCTTTTGATAAGAGTGCCAAAGTATTAAAACTTAGTAATTTGCACCCAAATCACATTACTATTTTAGCATTAATATGCGGAATTGTATCAGCAATATTTATAGCGTATGATATGATGTTGGTAGCGTTGTCTTTGTTATGGGTTTCAGGCTTGTTAGATGTTTTAGATGGGACAGTAGCGAGGCTTACAGGAAAAAGCTCAAAACTAGGTGCTTATCTTGATATGATTTTTGATAGAATGGTTGAGGCAGCTGTAATACTTGGTTTTTATTTTTTAATGCCTCAACACGCATTAGTTTATTTATTATTTTTTATTGGTGTGATTTTTAACTTTACAACTTTTATGCTTGCTGGCAACCTATTTAATAATACAAGCAACAAAAGCATGCATTATGATGTTGGTATTCTTGAAAGAACTGAGACATTTTTAATGTTTACTTTATTAATGTTACTTCCTAGCTTTACATTTTATATTTTGATTTTATTTAATTCGCTATTATTTTTAACAGGAATAATTAGGATGTATAGAATTATTAAATTCGAGAGAGAAAATGCTTTATAATTTTTATATAATTAAGCAACTATAATCTCGTTCACCTCTCCCCTACTATATTTAATACGTTTTATTGATTTTTTTAAGCGAGGTTGATATGTTTGAATAAGAAAAATTTTGCAGTGTTTATAGTTTTGTTAATAGCTAGTTTATTTTTTTTATATCTAATATACGCTCAAACAGAGTATAAAGACCAAAAATCTAATCTTACATATGTTTATTCAAATAATGGCGTGTGGGATTTAACTGATTTTGATTTTACTACCAGCATTGCTTTTTTAAGAGGAAATGTAGAACATATTGAAGGTGAGATACTTACTCCGTCAGAATTTAACGAACGTGAATATGAAGCAGAAATAGGAAACCCTATAGATTACAATACTGCTAGAACTGCAAGGCTTAAAATATTAGTGCCAGACAATAACGTTTATTTAATGAATGCACTTGGAGATTATGCAAGAAGTATTTATGTTAACGGAGACTTTTATTTTAGTAGTGGACAAGTCGCTGAAACAATTGAAAACTTTACTCCTGGTTATTCAAAAATAATGGTACAAGCAAAAGCAGAAAATAATATGCTTGAACTAGTTATTCAAGGTGGAAACTTTGTTCATAGAGAAGGTAGCGCTTATAGTGATGTTTATATTGGAAACCCAAAACTTATGTCTTGGTATCTTAATTTTGATAGTTCTATTGAAATTTTGTCTGCAGGCATGTTTCTAGCATTATCATTGTTATATTTTATTCTTTCTTTTATAACAAAAAATTACCTAATAAATCTTTATTTTTCTATTTTAAGTTTAGTCTGGTTTTTCAGGTTAGGTGTAATAGGAAGTAAGTTTTTATATGAAATATTT
>CAYJEZ010000075.1:0-12417 GCA_964369215.1 uncultured Eubacteriales bacterium | reverse complement strand
CGCTTGGTTAAATTATTTCAAACATTTATTAGCCTGCCTTTTCTATAAAGTCTCGCTACTGTTTGGTGGATAAATCACTTGCAACAACAATGCATAGGCATTATTATTAAACCTACAATATGCGGCTTGAATATTATAACAGAACATAAGTGTAATGTCAATAAAAAACGCAAAATATATCGATTTTTTCTTATAAACATATTTATGTCCACATTGTTGTAAACAGCTTTGAATTATACTTGCAAGGAATTTTTATATATGCTATCATAAAAGAAAGAACAAATATAATATACGTTGAAAGTGAAAAGATACATATGAAGAGGTATCGACTTGACAAAGACATATGGAATTTTATTAATTCACCCTTTTATCAAATGCGTATTGATATCCCTGAATTCAGCGGAACAATCGGCTTAATTATGCTTAACAGTGGTAATATGTTGGTCAATGACGGGGCATACCAGTATTGGGAAAGACCAAAAGCGGGAAAATTCCCTATTTGTGGCAAGGGCATGAAATGGCTGTTGCTTGTGCCCGATAATACTAAGCATGTTATTACGGCAATGTATCAAGAGAACGATAATTTATCTGTTTGCTATGTAGATATGATAGACAGCTTAGAGTACGACCACGACGGCACTCTAGTTTTTATAGTAAATACCTCGATGTAATTTTCACACCTCAAGGAGATATTGGCATTTACGACCGTGACGAACTTGATGACGCATATAACTCAGGTGAGTTATCGGACAAGCAATATAACGATGCTTTAGAAGAGTGCGACAGAGTTATTAAGCAATACTGCACCGACATAGAAGTAACTGTTAAAAACTTAAACAAAATCCTTGCTACAGTTTACAAAAAAATTACAAACAAAGAAAAGGAATTTAAGAAAATTTAGCTTTGAAAAAAGCAAGTGCTTATTTAAGTAAAAGGGAGTGTTAACAGTGGTAAAAAAAATTAATTTATCTTTTGGGTATATTGTTTCTTTTATTTTAATTATTATGGGTATAGTTTATTTAGCCATCACACTTAATCAAGCTAACAAAATTAAAGCAGCTCATAATATAAACAGCTTTTCTTTGTCTATGTGTGAAGAGGGGGACTATATTAGCGGATATATTGATGACTATTTGGTATATTCACCTACCACTCCATTCGGCACTTACCCTGTAGGAACTCAAACCGCTGTAGGGGTAGGGGTAAGCTTTTTCAACATATATGCTTTAGAGACTATAGATAATAAATATATGCAAGTGCTTGTAACTGAAAATGACTCTGAGATACTAAGTGCATTTTTAGACGAAGATGTAGAGGTAGAGCCGATTTATTATGAGGGAAAAGTCGTTAAAGCAGGATATGAGCCTAATTATGAATGGCTTAAAGCTGCTCTTAATAAAGAGACTAACGAAGAGGTTGACAGCGTCGTTTCACCCAATTTATATATAATTCCTACCGTATTTTCAAAAAACACAGACCATATACTTGGGTCTATTTTCTGTATTGTTTTTGGCTGTTTATTCTTTTATTTAAGTGGCTCATTTAAAGGGTTAGTAAACTATAAAAAAAAGGAATTATTACTACCACAAATGGGCGATACATATATTCCGCCTAGCAAATATGCCGACAAAGTAATAGGAGAGGCAGCTTATTTATTAAAGTCAGAAAAAAGAAAACTAGAGACTTTATTAACAAGGATAGAAGATGTGACTAAAAAAGGATATCGGGGAGTTTTGTCAGTAGCAGTTGGCTTAGTTATTATGGTGTTTTTTGGCAATTTTATGGGTGGAATGATTATCAAGTTAATTGGTCTAACTCTTTTTGTAATAGGCTTAAAAAATTCTTGGACTGCATTCATTAACTCTGAGATGAAGTTTGCTTACTTTATATCAAACTTATTTAATATTGATACTCTATATAAACAAAAACTAAGTCATTTAAGCCAAATAAATCGACTAAATAACTTAGTTAAGCGTGATGCATAAACATTAAACTATGTCTGCTGGGTTAGGCAAATTCTTTCTTAACGATGTACTTATAGAGAAGAATATTACACCTATAATAATTAATGTGCCTACACCTATGTAAAACATTTTTGAACCAACAAGTTCAAAAACAAAACCACCTAATAAATTTCCTATAATTCCTGAAATTGAACATATAGACGAAAACACTGTTTGAGCGGTAGCTTTTAGCTGAGGTGGGGCTAACTTAAATAGGTAAAATGGAACTGAACCTATAAACAAGCCGTTTCCAAGTCCAAACACTATTCCACATAGTAAAATACTGGTCACATCTTTTCCGAAAAAACTTAGTAAAAAGCATTGAATACCCATTAATGCTCCACCAAAAATAATCAAGTATTTAGACTTAATTTTTTGTCTCAATTTAACTATAACAATCAGCAGAGGAATTTCAGCAAGTGCTCTAACCGCTAAAAAATTACCGTAATTACTGTTCTCTACCCCTACATCCTCCATAAAATATGTAATAAATGAAATCTCAGATGTAAAGGCAACATATACAATAGCTGCAAAAACCAAAAACGATACATAGTAATAATCTTTAAACAATGGTAAGGGGCTAACACTTACCTTTTTTCCTTTTTCTTTTTCTACAATATTTTTAGGGTCGTGTGCAAAAAACAATAAAAAGAAACATGGCAAATATAGTAATGCAGAAATATAAAAGCTTATATCTAAACCTATATTTGATATAACCCACACTACTATCAGACTGCCAATAGTGAATGTAAAAGAACCAAACGAGCGCACTATACCGTAATTCACACCCTTTTGTGTGCAAGTTCTTACTGTTAAATTATCAAGCAAAGGCGGAATGCTACAACGAAATATGTTAAGCATTGGAAAGTAAATAAAAAATATTAATACTGAAAACGAAGCAGTAGTAGGTAAAAGCGGAATAAGCGAGTATACCACTGCAGAAATCACAGTAGTGAAAATAAGCACTTTTTTTACAGAGTTTATCTTATCGCTAAGCATTCCCCAAAACATCATTGCAAATATAGCTACTGCACTACACAATGCATTAAGCGAGCCTATTGATGAAGCTGGAAAACCGTTGTCTTGTAAATATACAACACCATAACAAGTAAACGCCCATGCAAACCACATAAATCCTTGAATAAATAAAAAATTTATCGCAGTTTTTCCGCTTTCAGAAAGTCTATTTATATATTTCATCATAGATAATTGTCATCCTTTTAATAACAAATAAATTTATATTCCCTAAGCAGACCGATATAATCCAAGTTCAGATTATATCGGCCATCCTATGTTCATATACTATCATAAACATTGATGAAATACAACTGCAAAATGAAAAATATATTCAAAACAATTTTTCATATTAATATTACTAAAACAGACTACTTATTAGAATTACCAATTTTATGGTATAAAGTACTTGACACCACAATGTATATATGTTACACTTGGTATCAAGAACTTGAAACGAAAGGATTTGATACCTCAGATGAAAAGATATTTTAAGTACATTAAACCCTACATATGGTTTTTTATTTTGTCCCCTTCTTTTATGCTTTTAGAGGTCTACTGCGATGTTAGAGTGCCAGCACTAGCAGCAGAGATGATTAACTTGGGTGTAGTAGGCGAGGACATGGGAGAGATTATTCGCATATCTATAACAATGCTTCTTTATGTAACAGGCTCTATAGTAGTTGGCGTTGCCTCTGCCTATTGTGCTAGTAAGGCATCTGTAAATTTCTCTTGCGACTTAAGAGAAGACATGTTTGCTAAAATACAAAGTTTTTCTTTTAAAAACATAGATAAATTTAGCACTGGTTCACTGGTTACAAGGCTTACAAACGACATTACTCAAATGCAAAACTTAGTAAACACTGTACTAAGAATGCTGTTTAGAGCACCAGGAATGCTAATTGGCTCTATGGTTATGGCGTACACTATTAATGCAGATATTGCGAATGTCTTCTTAGTACTGTTGCCTGTTTTAAGCATAATTATTTGGATAGTAATGAGCTTGTCTCTTAGACGATTTACAATTTTGCAAGAGCATGTAGACAAACTAAACTCGAATATATCAGAGTTTTTAACTAACATTAGGCTAATAAAAGCCCTCACTCGTGAGAAACACGAGAGCACTAAGTTTGATGGAGTTAACTCAGAGCTTAAAAAAGTTAGCTTATCTGCCTTTTTAGTTAATATACTACAAATGCCACTTATGACAATTACTGTTAATATATCTACAATTATTGTTATTTGGCTTGGTAGTTTAGCTCTTAATAAGGGCGAGCTTTTAATTGGAGATATAAGCGCATTTGTTACCTACTTATCTCAGTTTTTAATGTCTGTTATGATGCTTGCTATGGTATTTTTAAATATATCAAGAGCAATGGCAAGTAGCAAACGTATTAAAGAGGTTTTAGACACTAACCCTAACATTGTAGACGGAAGCAACAAAGAAATTACTGTAACTAGTGGAAACGTAGAGTTTAAAAATGTTGACTTTAAATATTACAGTAAAAGCGAGAAGCTAGTGCTTGAGAATGTAAACTTAAGCATTAAATCGGGCCAAACAGTTGGCGTTATAGGCTCTACTGGCTCTGGTAAAACCAGCTTGGTTCATTTAATAGCAAGGCTTTACGACGTTACAAGTGGCTCTGTTTTGGTAGACGGAAAAGATGTTAGAGATTATACCCTTAAAAATTTAAGAGAGTCTGTTGCTGTGGTGCTTCAAAACAATGTATTGTTCTCGGGTACTATTAAAGATAATCTTCATTGGGGAGATAAAAACGCTACACAAAAAGAGCTAGACATAGCTACTGATTGGGCGGCAGCAAATACATTTATTAACGAGCAAGAGCACGGATTTGACACAGTATTAGGTCAAGGTGGCATTAACTTATCTGGTGGACAAAAACAAAGGCTTTGTATAGCAAGGGCAATTCTTAAAAAGCCTAAAATACTTATACTCGACGACTCTACAAGTGCTGTAGACACAAAAACAGAGCAAAAAATCAACCACCACTTAAACAACGAACTTAAAGATACGACAAAAATAATTATAGCTCAAAGAATTACATCTGTAGTAAATTGCGATTTAATTATTGTGGTAAACGACGGAATGATAGAGGCCTTGGGTAAGCACGAGGAGTTAATGAGCTCGTCAAATACATACCAAGAGATTTATCAGTCTCAAGTAAGTAAGGAGGCGAAGTAGATGAGCGAGAGAAAACAAGCTCCACCCCCTAACATGCCAATGGGAGGCCCAGGTGGAGGCGGAGGCCCGGGCGCACGTGGCAGAATGCAAGTTGCAAAACCTAAAAACACTAAGGCGATGATTAAAAGGCTGTGGCAATACTTAAGCTCTAACAAAGTGCTCATTATATTCGCTTTTATATGTGTGGTTCTTACCAGTTCATTAAATGCAGCTGCAAGTTACCTTCTTAGGCCTATTATTAACGGAATTGGCGAAAACGCAGGGGTAAATTTTATAATAAAAAATTTAGCAATAATGCTTGCTTTTTATTTGGTAGCAGCGTCTTGCAGTTATTTGCAGTCAAGAATTATGCTTATAATATCACAAAATTCATTAGAGAAGATAAGAAGCGATTTGTTCTCGGCATTAAAAAGGCTTCCAGTAAAATACTTCGACACACACAACAATGGCGACATAATGAGCCGATTTACAAACGACGTAGATGCTATTAACACCATGCTTTCAAGCACGTTTGTACAGCTTATATCAGGAATTATTACCTTGGTTACAACATTTTCCTTAATGATATACACAAACTGGATACTTGCAATTGTAACTGTGTGTTTTACCCCACTTTTTACTTTGATAATTAAAAAAGTTACAGACAAAAGCCGTAAGTACTATAAAGAGCAACAAATAAGCTTAGGCGCACTTAACGGATATATTGAAGAGAGTATTACAGGTCAAAAAGTTGTTAAAGTATTTAATCATGAAGAGCAAGCTGTGCTAGATTTTAATAAACTTAACAATGAATATAAAGAAAAAAGCTTTGGAGCTAACTTTATTTCAGGCTCTATGGGCCCATTAATGGGTTCTGTTGGTAACTTTAGTTACACAATTACAGCTGCAATTGGTGGAATTATTAGCGTCTTAAGAGGCTTTGACATAGGTGGATTTACGATATTCTTAAACTACTCAAAAAGCTTTACAAGACCCATAAGTGACTTATCTATGCAAATGAACACAATATATGCAGCTTTAGCAGGAGCAGAGCGTGTGTTCGAGGTTATGGACCAAGCCCCAGAGAAGTATGAAGCAGAGCAAGACTTAACCCCAAGCAATATAAACGGAGAGGTAGAGCTTAAAGGTGTTCACTTCTCGTATGTTCCTAATGTGCCAATTTTAAAAGATATTAATTTAGTGGCGAATTACGGACAAAAAATAGCATTTGTAGGCTCTACAGGAGCTGGAAAAACTACAATTACAAACTTGCTTAACAGGTTTTACGATATTCAAAAGGGTTCTATTTTAATAGACGGAATTGATATAAAAAACATGAACAAAGAGTTTTTAAGACGTAATATAGCCATGGTTTTGCAAGACACACACCTTTTTACAGGAACTGTAAGAGAGAATATTAGATACGGAAGACTAGATGCAACAGACAAAGAAGTTATTGAGGCCGCAAGGGTTGCAAATGCAGATAGATTTATAAGGCAGCTTGAAGACGGTTATGACACTGTTCTTTCTGGCGACGGACTGAATTTAAGCCAAGGTCAAAGGCAACTTTTAAACATTGCAAGAGCAGCTATTTCTAAAGCTCCAATTTTGGTTCTAGATGAGGCCACAAGCTCTGTTGATACAAGGACAGAACGACACATTGAAGAAGCTTTAGACAGACTTATGAAGACAAGAACAACCTTTGTTATTGCACATAGGCTCTCAACTGTTAGAAACTCTGATGTTATAATTGTACTAGAGCATGGCGAGATTATTGAAAGAGGAAGCCATGAAGAACTATTGGATAAAAAAGGAAAATATTATGATTTAAATGTTGGTGTGGCAAAGCTAGATTAAGTTTTTTTATTAAGCGAAAGGAAGGTTTATATGGAGCAGTATGTAGTGTTAGGTAAATTTTATGAAATATCTAACAGATTAAAAAAAAATAAAAGTAAGTCAAAAGAAACCACTGGTTTATCAGAAGATGAAGTAAAACTGATAGATAAAGACTTACAACATGGCGCTAGAAGGATACTGCATATTGTGTATCTTAACCCAGACATAAATCAAAGGGCAATAGCGGCAAAAGTAAATGTAAGTTCGCAAGCTGTTTCAGAGGCTGTGGGTAAGCTTGTTAATTTAAACCTAATGGTGAAAAAGTCTGGCGCACAAAACAACGAAAACATTATAAAGCTTAGTGAAAAAGGCGCTAGAATAGCAGAGCATATTAACGCAGTAGTTAAAGAACACGCTGGAAGCGTTTTCGCTGATTTTAGTCAAGACGAGTTAGATCAATTTCATAGCCTTCTTTTAAAAATGAAGTAAGTAGAGTGTTTAACTCTAAATTTCTCAAGCCTCACAGAAAGGCTATACACAGTTAACAAAGCTCACATTTGTTCCTAGTGGCTAAGGGAGATACCTATGCATATTAGCATAGATGTCTCCCTTTTTATAGTCACTCAATCCCCAAACCCAAACAGAGTTAAAGCAAAAAACCGCATAAATTAAAGCTTTTTCACTTGATTTCTGTAGTGTTTTCTAAGTTAAATGAGTATATATTATTTATTGGTATCGAATGCAGGGTTAAAAGCATAGAAGTTTTTGGAGTTTAAATTATCAGTAATAATCCTTAAACCTTCGCCAAATCTTTGATAGTGAACTACTTCACGCTCTCGTAAAAATCTTATAGGGTCTAAAACGTCAGGGTCGTCAGTAAACCTTATTATGTTATCATATGATAACCTTGCCTTCTGCTCTGCGGCTAAATCCTCACTTATATCGGCTATTGGGTCGCCTGTCACTGCAAATGTCTCTGCGTTAAAGGCTGCGCCTGACGCAGCTATTGGATAAACACCTGTAGTATGGTCAACAAAGTAATCGTCAAAGCCCTGCTCTTTTATATCTTTTACACTTAGGTTGCGTGTTAACTGATATACTATTGTTCCCACCATTTCAAGGTGAGCTAACTCCTCTGTTCCAACGTCTGTAAGTATTGCTTTTAGCTCTGGATATGGCATTGTGTAACGTTGGCTTAAATATCTAAGAGAAGCGCCTATTTCACCGTGTGGCCCTCCATACTGTGTCATTATTATTTTAGCAAGCTTTGCATTAGGGTTCTTAATTTTAACAGGATATTGCAATCTTTTCTCATATACCCACATAATTATACCTCCAAATCCCAAGGCCAAGGGCTGTTAATCCATTCCCACCTGTTAGTTTTGTCCGATGTCTCGGTGAGTGTTCCATACTTCGACTCGTACTCTTCTGTAAGTGTATCACTGCGCTCTGTATATTCTCTCAGTTTTTTAGCTGCATCGCAGTCCTCAGGGTGAGAGTCTAGGTACAAATGCAACTCCCACATTGCAAAAGACAATGCATAAATTCGTCTTTTAAGTTTATCTTCTTCTCTCACTTAAAGCACATCCTTTCCAAATGGTTTGTCTAGTGTAGGAAAAATTGTTCCCTTAGTATAACCTTCTTCTTCACTGTAAGGTTCTTCAAATTGTTGGTACGGAATATAAGCCATTGCCTGAACTGTTTCTTGCGGTAGTGGCGGTGTAATAATATTTTTACATGTTAAAATATTTAGTTTTTCTGCCATAGTCATATTCATCCTTTCCTTATATGCAATTTTTTCAATAAAATTACTATAGTTTCCATATATTATATGACTTAGCTCTTGTTTTGGTTCTGTTAAGTGTGATACAATATATAAAACTACATAAGGAGAGATACCTTTGAATATTGACAATTATTTAAAAAGAATTAATTTTTTAAATACCCCAAAAGCAGATTTAGCTACTTTAAAAGAACTTCAACATGCTCACTATTGCGCTGTACCATATGAGAACTTTGATATTTTACTAAACAAACCATTGTCGCTATCCGTTGAAGATGTATATGAAAAGGTAGTAAACAATAATAGAGGAGGCTACTGCTTTGAGTTGAACGGGCTTTTTCTTTGGCTTTTAAGAGAAATAGGCTTTAATGTAGAAGAGAAGCTTGCTAGGTTTTTGCTAGGTGAAGAAGGCATTCCTATGGGTAGACATAGAGTTTTAATAGTAAAACTACCAGAGGGCGACTTCTTAACAGATGTCGGTATAGGCTGTCCAACCCCTACTCAGCCTATCAAGGTAGAGTACGATAAAATTACAGAGATAAGAGACAGCAAATATAAGCTAGTAAGAGATGATACACTATGCAACGTACTTAAATTTGAATACAGCGGAGAATGGAAAGCTTATTATTCTTTTTCAGACGATGCAAATTACCCGTCAGACTTCGAGGCTCCTTCTTTTTACTGTGAGCATTCTCCAAAATCTATTTTTAACAAAGGCTTAATGGTTAATATTTTTACTCAAAATGGTAGAAAAACTTTTGAAAAAGGTAAATTTGTTATATTAACCCCTAACAATAAAGAAGAAAAATTAATAAATAGCCCAGAGACCTTAGGAGTAATATTAACAAAAGAATTTTCACTTAAGTTTAATGAAAACGAACTAATAATGCTGTATAGCGCAATGCAAAATAACAAAAATTGATAAATGACGCTAATTTGGGTAAAGTTATAATTAAATTTTGCAAGTTATGTTGCAAAGCCCGTCATTTTTTGGTATAATATTTTGAGAACTTTGGCTTTGTTAAGTTAATATGAAAATATTGTTTATATTTCTTTTCACTCCTCGCCTAAGGCATATCAAACAATACCTGTACTTCGAGGAAAATGAAAAAATAAAAACAGCTTTCTTAAATAATAAAATTTTCATCATTTTATTAAACAATGCCATAACTTTTGAAAGGAAGTATATTAATGTACAAAGTAGTAAAGAAAACAGTACTTAATCCAACTGTTACACTTATGGAGATAGATGCTCCGCTTATTGCAAAAAAAGCAGAGCCTGGACAGTTTATTATTTTAAGGGTAGACGACAGCGGTGAGAGAATGCCTCTTACAATTGCTGACTTTGACCGTGAAAAAGGTACTATTACAATTATTTTTCAAATAGTTGGCGCAACCACCCATACTTTAAATCAAGTTGAAGAGGGCGGATATATAAAAGATTTTGTTGGACCTTTAGGTGTAGCTTCACACCTTGAGGGGCTTAAAAAAGTTGCAATTGTAGGCGGCGGTGTAGGCTGTGCAATTGCGTACCCAATAGCTAAAAAACTTCATGAGTTAGGTGCAGAGGTGCACTCTGTAGTCGGTTTTAGAAATAAAGATTTGCTTATTCTTGAAGATGAGTTTAAAGCGGCTAGCGACGTTATGAAAATCATGACAGACGACGGAAGCTATGGTGAAAAAGGCTTGGTTACAAATGCATTAAAAGAGCTTATTGAAAGCGGAAATGAGTATGACGAGGTTATAGCAATAGGACCACTTATTATGATGAAATTTGTGTGCATGTTAACTAAAGAATATAATATTAAAACCATGGTTAGCATGAACCCAATTATGATAGACGGAACAGGAATGTGTGGCGGTTGTAGGCTTACAGTAGGCGGCGAGACAAAGTTTGCATGTGTAGATGGCCCAGATTTTGACGGACATAAAGTAGACTTTGACGAGGCTATGAAAAGAGGCAAAATGTATAGCGATTTCGAGAGACAGTCTCACGCAGATGCTTGTAATTTATTCACTAAGGAGGTAGAGTAAATGCCGAATATGTCTTTAAAAAAGAATGAAATGCCTACGCAAGACCCACAGGTTAGAAACTCTAACTTTTTAGAGGTTGCCCTAGGCTACAGCAAAGAGCAAGCTATAGATGAGGCTAACAGATGCCTTAACTGTAAACACAAGCCTTGTATAAATGGTTGCCCTGTTGGCATTGATATTCCAGCCTTTATTACTCAAGTAGCAACTGGAGATTTTGACAAAGCTTATGAGACCATTGCTGTTTCAAGCTCACTTCCTGCTGTTTGTGGCCGTGTATGTCCGCAAGAGACACAATGTGAAGAAAAATGCGTAAGAGGAATTAAAGGCGAACCTGTTGGAATTGGCAGACTAGAGAGATTTGTAGCAGATTATCATAACTCAAAAGATGAGGTAAGCGTAAATAAAATAGAGAACAACGGCCATAAAGTAGCAGTTATAGGCTCGGGCCCTGCCGGCCTTACCTGTGCTGGTGACCTTGCAAAAAAAGGCTATAACGTTACAGTTTTCGAAGCTTTGCACCTAGCTGGCGGAGTTTTAGTTTACGGTATTCCAGAGTTTAGGCTTCCTAAAAAAATAGTTAGAAAAGAGATTAAAATTTTAGAGGACCTAGGTGTTAAAATTAAAACAAACATGGTTATAGGTAAAATTTTATCTATTGACGAGCTTATTGAAGAGGGCTTTGAGGCTGTGTTTATAGGCTCTGGTGCAGGACTTCCAAAATTTATGGGAATTCCTGGCGAGAACTTAAATGGTGTTTACTCTGCAAACGAGTTTTTAACAAGAGTTAACTTAATGAAAAGTTATAAAGACGACAGCAACACACCTATACATAATGCAAAAAGCGTAGCAGTTGTAGGCGGTGGCAACGTTGCCATGGACGCTGCTAGATGTGCAAAACGTTTAGGTGCTAAAGATGTTTATGTAGTATATAGACGCTCTTTAGACGAGCTTCCTGCAAGACATGAAGAAGTAGAGCACGCTATGGAAGAGGGTATTATTTTCAAACTTCTATGCAACCCTACAGAGATTTTAGGCGACGAAGACGACAGAGTAAAGGCTATTAAATGTGTTGAAATGGAGCTAGGCGAACCTGATGACTCTGGCAGAAGAAGACCTGTAGTAAAAAAAGACTCCGAGTTTACACTTGATGTAGAGAGTGTAATTATATCTATTGGTACATCGCCTAATCCACTTATTAAATCTACAACAAAAGGACTTGATACACACAGATGGGGCGGTATTATAACAGACGACGACGGTAAAACCTCTAGAATTGCCGTTTACGCTGGTGGAGACGCAGTTACAGGTGCAGCCACTGTTATTTTAGCAATGGGAGCAGGCAAGACTGCTGCCGAGGCAATAGACGAATATATTAAGAATAAATAATTTACTATAATAGTAAATTTACAAGAAAAACTAACACAAATTAAGCAAAAAACCGTACACATCAAAGCTTTTTCACTTAATTTATGTAGTGTTTTCTAAGTTTATTTGCTATAATAGCAAATAAACAAGAAAAACTAACACAAACTAAGCAAAAAACCGTACATGCCAAAGCTTTTTTG
>CAYJEZ010000074.1:0-12456 GCA_964369215.1 uncultured Eubacteriales bacterium | reverse complement strand
TAAGCGCATTAATTTACTGGTTTTGCTGTAAATTTTTGGGTTATAGCTATAAAAACGAGATTAAGGCATTAAAAAATACTCCTTTAGGGGCAAAGTATGCGCTACTTTTATTAAAAGAGATTTTTATGGCGAATATCATAGTTTTTAGGCTTCTTTATACCGATAAAAAGATTAAACCAGTGCTTTACCATTTTAATGTAGGTTTAAAAAGTAGTATGGCTAAAGTTTTGCTCTCTTACTCTATTACTCTTACACCAGGGACTATAACAGTAGAGCTTAAAGACGACGAATTTGTTGTGCACTGCCTTGATGAGAGCCTTGCAGAGGGTCTTGAGACATCGGCTTTTGTAAAACTTCTCTCTAAAATGGAAAGGAACTAAAATTATGGAAGAAGCAATTAATATTCTGCTTAATACTACGTTAATAATTCTTGCAGGTCTTTTAATAGCAGGTTTTGTAAGAGCGCTAAGAGGCCCTAGAATTACCGATAGAATTGTAGCTGTAAACATTATAGGCACAATAACTATTACAATAATTGCTGTACTTGCCATATTAATTGGCGAAGAGTACCTAGTTGACATTTGCCTAATTTATGCAATGATAAGCTTTTTAAGCGTAATAGTTATAAGCAAGGTTTATATGGGAGCACACGCAGAAGAGAAACTTAAAGCCAATGCAAAGGCTGACGAAGATGTAAATGAGGATGAAAAGGAAGTGGAAAATAGTGGAGACAATTAGATTTATTATAGCCGCTATATTAATTGTTTTAGGGCTTATTTTTCACATAGCATCTATGTTTGGTATGTACAAATATAAATATGTTTTAAATCGTATGCAGGCAGGCGCAATGGGAGACACTTTGGGCATAGCCTTATGTTTGCTGGGGCTTGTTGTGTTAAACGGTTTTTCTTTGGGCTCTTTAAAGTTCCTTTTAGTAATAGTGTTTTTGTGGGTTGCAAGTCCTGTTTCATCTCACCTAATAGCACGTTTGGAAGTTACTTCTAACGAGGATGAAGAAAAACCGTGGAAAGAGTACCAAGGATAATGCACAGTTCACAATGTATAATGTATATTGAGGTGTTTTTGTGTGGGTGGCGTCCTCGACATTCAGATTGTTGCCTTGCAAAATTGTGTCACTAATAAAAATCATCCAGTCAATCAAAACAACTGTGCATTTAGCATTGTGAATTGTGCATTATTACAAACCTCTAAACTCTGACAAGGAAAGGAAATGGATATATGTTAGCACTTAAATATATTTTACTTTTGTTTTTAGTTGCCTGCGCTGTAAGCGTTGCTTTGTCTAAAAAACTATTAAACGCTATTGTTATATTTATGTCTTACAGCAGTGTAATGGCTATTATTTGGATAATGCTTGAGTCGCCTGACCTTGCTATTACTGAGGCAGCTGTTGGTGCGGGTGTAAGTTCTATATTATTCTTTGTAACACTTAAAAAAATTAAAGCAGTAGAGCATGAAGAAGAGGCGGAAAAACCTCAAGATATTGTTGATGTTGAAAGTCATTGGGAGATGAAAATATTTTCAAAATCATATTTCGTAACCGCATTAATTGTAGGTTTTGGTCTTGTTGTCATTTTACTTTCGGCAGTTGCAGGGTTGCCAGATTTAGGTGAATCTGGCAATCCAGTTAATAACGAGGTTTTTCAGAGGTATATAGAGAGTGGAATGGCTGAGACTGGAGCCGTTAACATTGTTACAGGAGTAATACTAGACTACAGAGCTTTTGACACCTTTGGCGAGGCTTGCGTTTTGTTTATAGCTGCTACATGTGTGGTTATTCTATTAAGGGTAGACACAAAAAGCGACAGCTTATCAATGCCAACCGACGTAAACGATAGACTTTATGAACCAAAAAATGATTTGATATTACAAAAAGCTGCTAGAATTTTGGTGCCAATAATTGTTCTTTACGGAATATATGTTATTCTTAATGGGCATCTCTCACCCGGTGGAGGGTTTTCGGGTGGTGCTATAATAGGCTCTGGTTTAATACTTTATTTAAATGCCTACGGGTTTGAAAAAACAGAGAAGTTTTTCACCTCAAAAGTATATAAAATTATCTCTTGTGGCTCTTTAACGTTTTATTGCCTTGCAAAAAGTTACTCGTTTTTTACAGGTGCAAACCACTTGCACAGTATAATATCTCCTGGTACCCCGGGTATGATACTCAGTGCCGGTCTTATTTTGCCACTTAATATTTGTGTAGGGCTTGTCGTATCTTGCACAATGTACTCATTTTATGCCTTTTTTAGAAAAGGCAATTTGTAAAAAGTAAAAGGAGGAACTGTTAAAATGACTATAGATTATATAAACAATTTACTAACCCACCATTTTGAGGAAGTTATCTCCGTGCTTCTTTTTGCAATAGGTTTTACTACGCTTATGCTAAGTAAAAACTTGATTAAAAAAATAATTGGGCTTAATATTATGGATACCTCAATTTATCTTTTTCTTGCGGTAAAAGGTTATATTGAGGGAAGAAAAGCACCAATTATTGTAGATGGAGTTACGGAAATAGATAAGTATATTAACCCCCTACCAGACGGTTTGGTGCTTACAGGAATTGTTGTGTCTGTTAGTGTAACTGCTATACTTTTAGCGATTACTATAAGGCTTTACAGGCGTTACCATACTCTTAATATAGATGAAATAATGATGCACTATGCAAAAGAGGTAATGTGATGAATTTTATTGAAAATTTTCCTTTTTTCTCTATAGTGCTAAGCATGTTTGGAGGAATAATATCGTTTGCCTTTAATGGTAAATGGGCAAAACGTTTATGTGTTGTAATAATACTTATAGTAATGGTTTTATCTACAACTTTAGCTGTTTTTATAGACGAATCAAATGTTATGTTTACTTATATGATGGGACACTACCCAGCGCCTTGGGGTAACGAGTTAAGGGCAGGCCTTTTAGAGGCGGTTCTAGCGTCTTTTTTCTCTGGTATCATGCTGTTTTGTGTTCTTGGAGGGTCGACAGATACAGATAGCGAGGTAGAGCCTAAAAAACTTAACTTGTACTATTTGCTTATATGTTTGCTTTTAAGCTCAATTCTTGCTCTTATTTACACTAATGACCTTTTTACGGCATATGTTTTTGTTGAGATAAACACTCTGGCTGCATGTGGGCTTATTGTAATTAGGCAAAGAGGACATACAATAGTGGCGGGTATTAGATATATGATAATGAGCTCTATGGGCTCTGGTTTATTCTTAATGGGCATTACTTTGTTATATGACATAACAGGCCATTTATCTATGAGCTATATAAAAGATGCCGTATTGCTTAATATGGCTACAGGAAATTATCAAATACCACTACAGGTGACAATAGGCTTAATATGCGCAGGCTTGGCTATTAAAAGTGCGTTGTTTCCTTTTCACTTTTGGGTGCCAGATACTTATGGCTATTCAACAACCACAACAGCCTCGGTGCTATCAAGCCTTGTTTCAAAAGGGTATATATTTTTATTAATTAAGTTTATTTACAGAACTGTAGGTATAGGCCCTATAAGGCAAAGTCATATATTAGATATACTATTTATTTTCGGACTAATAGGAATTATTATGGGCTCTATAGGAGCTATTAGGGAGAAAGATTTAAGGCGGATGATAGCTTATTCTTCAGTTGCACAAATAGGTTATATTTATGTAGGAATAGGTATGGGAACTACGGCAGGAGTTTTGGCAGCAGTTTTTCATATGATAGTGCATGCCTCATCAAAATCTGTATTGTTTATATCAGGCGCGGGTTTAATAGGTGTTTCGTCTGGCAGTAAAAAGTTTTTAGACTTGACAGGTGCAGGGTATAGAAATAAACCAGCAGGAATTGCTTTTGCAGTAGGTTGTTTATCTATGGTGGGCATACCCTCTTTTGCAGGGTTTATGTCTAAAATACTCTTTGCAAATGCGGCTATTTCTTCAAACTCTCAAATATGGATAACACTTGGAGTTCTTACAATAAGTACTATATTAAATGCTTTGTACTTCTTAAAAACCTTGATACGAATTTACACCAAAGATGGAGGATATATAATATCTCCGTCAGGAAAGGCAGATAAAAGCCTTAAATATATTATAAGCCTTATTGCATTAGTTGCAATTAATATATATATAGGGCTACAGTCGCAACCGATAATAGACTCTATTAGCACAGGCTTGTCTATGCTTTATTAAGAAAGGGCACATGAATGAGAGGTAATATTGAACTTATAATACCTATACTGCTTTCATTAGTAGGTGGAATAACGGTATTGTTTATGAAAAAATTTAATAAAACCAAGCTTATAAGAGCCATTTTTCTTTCTATTCTAGGGCTAAGTGTTGGTGCAGCTTTATATAACAGCTTTTTAGGAGAGATTGAGCTTTATATTTGGAGCTTAGCAGAGGAGTTGCCTATTATTTTAAAACTAGACTCAATAGGCGTGCTTTTCTCTGTACTTACAAGTGTAATATGGCTTATTGTAGGTATTTACTCGTGTGAGTATTTTAAGCACGAAGAGAGAGAAAACCAGTTTTTTGGCTCGTACCTTATGACATTTGCAGTTATTTTAGGCATAGATTACTCGGCTAATTTAGCCACTCTATATCTTTTTTACGAGCTTATGACCGTTATTACAATTTGCTTTGTAATTCATACACGTTCACCACAGGCTATATCTGCTACTCTTAAATACTTGCTTTACTCTTTGTTTGGTGCATTTACAGCTTTGGTAGGTATTTTCTTTGTGTATGTTTATACTGAGGACCCTATGTTTGTAGCCGGTGGAGTTATGGGCACAATAGTAGAGCAAAAAGAACTTTTGCTTATTCCGGCTTTTTTATGCATAATAGGATTTGCCACAAAGGCAGGCATGTTTCCGCTACACGGCTGGCTACCAGACGCTCACCCTGTTGCACCTGCGCCTGCAAGTGCAGTGCTATCAGGCATTATTACAAAATCAGGGGTTATAGCAATTATAAGAGTCATACACTTCACTTTTGGGGCAGATTTTATCAGAGATACTTGGGTGCAATACGCGTTTATGGCTCTTGCACTTATTACGGTAATAATGGGCTCTGTAATGGCTTTTAATCAAGATAATTTAAAAAGAAGGCTGGCTTTCTCAACGGTTAGCCAAGTGTCTTATGTGCTTTTTGGAATATCGATTTTAAATCCCGTTGCTCTTTTAGGTGCTTTTTTACATATTATTTTTCATGCTACAATTAAAGTGTTATTATTTTTAGGCGCAGGAGCGATAATATATAAAACAGGAATTACCAGCACTAAAGATTTATTGGGCATTGGCAAAAAAATGCCACTAAATATGTTTTGTTTTGCGGTTGCAGCCTTGGGTCTTGTAGGAATTCCACCACTTAGTGGGTTTATTAGCAAATGGTATTTGGCTACAGGAGCAGTACAAGCAGACATACCTGTTTTTTCATGGCTTGGGCCCATATTGCTTTTAACCAGTGCTATTTTTACCGCGGTTTACTTGTTTACACCTGTAATAGACGGCTTTTCTGGTGGTGAAGATACAGGTAAAAAAGATGTTAACATAACAATGGCAATACCACTTATAACACTTGCTATTATAACCTTTGTGACAGGCGTATATATTACACCTATTTCAAACTTTTTAACAAGCATATGTTCTACTTTGTTTTAAGGAGGAGCTAATATATGCCGTATCAATTAATTTTATTGCCTATAATAATTCCAATAATTAGTGGATTAGCTATATTTTTCATTAGATTTAAAAGCAGAGTAATAAAACAAATATTTATTATGAGTACAGTACTTGTAAACTCTGCAATAACAATAGCTTTATTATTTATGAGACCAAACCAGAGCTTTGTGCTGTTGTCTATTACAGATACAATTGAGTTAACGCTTAGAATTGACAGCTTAGGCAGTGTGTTTGCATTATTAGTGTCAATAATGTGGCCACTTGCCACTCTTTATGCATTTGAATATATGAGGCATGAAAACAACCTTAACATGTTTTATTGCTTTTACACAATGACCTTTGGAGTAACCTTAGGCATAGCTTTTTCGGCTAATCCGCTAACTATGTATTTGTTTTACGAGTTTTTAACCTTAGTAACCACTCCACTTGTACTGCACACACAAAATAAAGAGGCGGTGCTGGCGTCGAGAAAATACCTGTTTTACTCGATAGCAGGAGCTGCAGTTGGGTTTATTTCTATCTCTTATGTGTTAATCTACGGAGACAATGCATCTTTCTTATTTGGCGGAATTATTAATTTTGCAAGCGGAATAGGACACACCGACATTATGGAGCTTACCTATATTTTAGCATTTACAGGTTTTGGCGTAAAAGCGGCAGTCTTTCCTTTTCATGGTTGGCTACCTAGTGCCTCGGTTGCACCAACCCCTGTTACAGCGCTACTTCATGCAGTTGCAGTGGTTAAATCGGGTGTGTTTGTAATAATTAGAATGACGTATTATGTTTATGGGGCGCAAACATTAAACGGAACTTTAGCGCAGCATATTGTAATAATATTATGTGTAATAACAGTAATATACGCATCTGTAAAAGCAGTGAAAGAGCAGTACTTTAAAAGGCGGCTTGCGTATTCTACAATAAGTAACTTGTCGTACATTTTGCTAGGTGTAACTTTAATGACAGAGCACGGTTTATTAGCCGCGCTTATTCATATGATATTTCATGCATTTATGAAAATATCAGCATTTTTCTGTGCAGGTGCAGTGCTTGAGTACTCTGAAGTAAGGTATGTAAACCAATTAGAGGGAATGGGCAAAAAAATGCCATTTACTTTTGTTTGCTTTACAATAAGCTCACTTGCCTTAATGGGAATGCCACCTTTAGTTGGCTTTATTAGCAAATATAACTTAATGAGTGCCGCAGTAGAGCAAGGCGGTTTTTACTCTTACCTTATGATATTTACGCTGTTTTTCTCTGCTGTTATGGTGGCGGTGTACTTAGTTTTTATATGCGTAAAGGCGTTTTTTCCAAACAAAAACTTAACTGTAATGTCTGCACACGACCCAGGAGTAATGATGAGAATACCTATAGCCATTTTTACTTCTTGCGTTATTGTGCTAGCAGTGTTCTCACAACCTATTATAGATTATTTAAGCATGGTAGCCTCTGGTGCGGTGCAGTAAGAGAATAATTTATATTGAACAATTTTTACAAATGATAACTAGATTTAATGCATTTTAGCTTAATTATTTTTGATATATAGAAAGGCTCGGTATATAATGGCAGATTTTTCCCCTATGATGAAGCAATATTTTTCTATAAAAGAAAAGCACAGTAACGCCCTACTTTTTTTTAGGTTAGGCGACTTTTATGAGATGTTTTTTGAAGACGCAAAAACTGCATCAAGAGAGTTAGAGCTTACACTTACTGGTAGAGAATGTGGGCAAGAGGAGCGTGCACCTATGTGTGGTGTTCCTTACCATAGTGCAGAGGGGTATATTGCAAAGCTGATTGAAAAGGGTTATAAAGTTGCAATTTGTGAGCAAACTGAAGACCCAAGCGCTACGAAAGGAATAGTTAGAAGAGAGGTTGTAAGGGTAATTACCCCAGGAACAGTACTCGAGAGCAGTATGCTTGACGAGGGCGCAAATAATTACATAGCCTCAATTTTTCTCACTGAGAACTCGGTGGGTTTAAGTTTTTGCGACGTGTCAACAGGCGAGCTCAAGGCTACAATGCATATATCAAAAAATAAAGAAGAATTGTGCTCATTTATTATAGACGAGCTTTCTAAATTTTCTCCGAGTGAGATTTTAATTAACCCTGAGGTGTTAAGCCTTAAAAAATTAGAGTTTTTTATTAGAGATAAATTAAGCTGTAATGTAGAGTGTATGGACGAGCAAGTTTTTGACGTGCAACAAGCGGCAAAACTTTTATTAAACAACTTTACTAAAGACTATTTAAAAGAAATATCGCTGTCTGAGTACCCTATGATTTTATCTGCCTTAGGCTCACTTTTCGACTATTTAACCTCTACCCAAAAAACAGGCATAAAAAGGCTTAACGAGATAGTTATTTATATAAAAGAAGAGCACATGAAACTAGACCTAAATACTTTAAGAAATTTAGAGCTTACACAAACTATGAGAAGCAAAAGCAAAAAGGGCTCGCTTTTATGGGTGCTAGATAAAACAAAAACTGCAATGGGTAAAAGGCTAATAAAAGCCTATATTCAAGCTCCGCTTATTAACCTAGCAGAAATTACAAGGCGTCAAAATGCGGTTGAAGAGCTGTTTGCAGACAGGCCGCTTTCAGACGAATTTGCTGAGATATTATCAGGAATATACGACCTAGAGAGAATAATAACAAGAGTAGTGTACGGAAGTGCAAACCCAAGAGAGTTACTCTCGTTGTGCGAAACATTAAGGCACTTGCCACTGTTAAAAAATACCTTGCAAAACTGTGAGGCGACAATGCTAAAAGACATTAATGATGGCATTGACTTACTTGAAGATATTAAGCAGTTAATTGAGAGTGCAATAAGTGACGATGCACCAATAACGATTAAAGATGGCGGAGTTATTAAAGACGGCTACAGTAGTGAGCTTGACGAAATAAGGCACGACATGAACGGTGGCAGAGATTTAATAACTGAAATAGAGCAAAAAGAAAAAGAAGAGACAGGCATAAGTAAATTAAAGATAAAATACAACCGAGTTTTTGGTTATTATTTAGAGGTACCAAACTCTTTTATAAACAAAGTGCCTGAGAGATATATAAGAAGGCAAACTCTTGCAAATTGTGAGAGATATATAACCGAGGAGCTAAAAATATTAGAGAGCAGAGTTTTAGGCGCAAGTGATAAATCTGTAAATTTAGAGACATATATTTACGAGCAGATTAGAAAGAGTGTGGCAGACGAATTTCCTAGAGTGCAAAACACTGCCGCTATGATAGCAAGGCTTGATGTTATAAACTCGTTTGCCGCAGTGTCTAGGGCTAACGATTATGTAAGGCCGACAATATCTGTAAACGGAAAGCTTAATATTAAAGACGGCAGACACCCGGTAGTAGAGCAAATTCTTTATGACTCAAGGTTTGTGCCAAACGATACCTTAATGGACTTAAACGACAACAGAATAGCCGTTATTACAGGCCCTAATATGGCTGGTAAGTCTACATATATGAGGCAAACTGCTGTTATAGTGCTTATGGCTCAAACAGGTTGTTTTGTGCCAGCAAGCACGGCAGAGGTATCTATTACAGACAGAATTTTTACAAGGGTAGGTGCATCAGACGATTTATCTACAGGGCAATCTACTTTTATGACAGAGATGTCTGAGGTGGCAGATATATTAAAGCATGCAACAAAAAATAGCTTGATAGTGCTTGATGAAATAGGGCGAGGAACCTCTACTTTTGATGGAATGAGCATAGCTAGGGCGGTGCTTGAATATATTTACGATAAAAAGCAAATAGGCGCAAAAACTCTTTTTGCAACACATTACCACGAGCTTACAGACTTAGAAGAACTGTTACCTGGTGTTAAAAATTATCAAGTAGCTGTAAAAAAACATGGTGATGACATAGACTTTTTAAGAAAAATACTACGAGGGGGTTGCGACGATAGCTATGGTATTCAAGTTGCTAAGCTTGCTGGTGTTCCGAATAAAGTTGTAAACAGAGCAAAACAAGTTTTAAAAAGCTTAGAAGAAGGTGTTCCGTTAAAATCTGACAAGCCTAAAAATAGTTTGGTAGATGAGGCAGTGCAGTTTACATTTAACACTCCTGATAGCGAAGTAGTTACCAAGCTTAAAAAGATAGATGTAAATACACTAACACCAATTGAAAGTATGAATTTACTTTTTGAGTTAAAGTCTTTATTAAAATAATTTTACGATTTAGCTTGATAAATTGTGAAAAATATGATAAAATAGCAAAATATAATTTAATAATATAGATTTTTATCTGTAAAAATAATTAATGGGCAGTGCTAATACTTTTATTCTATTAAATATTGAAGAATAGTAATATGCTATATGCCTTAAGTGAAAGGAAATGGATATTATGGCAAAAATATTTTACCAAGAAGATTGTAACCTAAGCTTATTAGAGGGCAAAACAATTGCTGTTATCGGATACGGTAGCCAAGGACATGCTCATGCACTAAACGCTAAAGAGTCTGGTTGCAATGTAATTATCGGTCTTTATGAGGGAAGTAAATCATGGGCGAAAGCACAGGCAAAAGGTTTTGAGGTTTACACTACTGCCCAGGCTGCTAAAAAAGCTGATATTATAATGATTTTAATTAACGATGAGCTACAAGGAAAAGTTTACAGAGAAGAAATTCTGCCTAACCTTGAAGAGGGCAACATGCTTATGTTCGCTCATGGCTTTGCAATTCATTTCGGGCAAATAGTTGCGCCTAAAGGCGTTGACGTTACTATGATAGCTCCTAAAGGCCCTGGACACACAGTTAGAAGCGAGTATTTAGAGGGCAAAGGCGTTCCCTCATTAATAGCTGTTCATCAAGACGAGACAGGCAAAGCACACGACCTAGCTTTAGCTTACGCTTTAGCAACAGGTGGAGCAAGAGCAGGCGTACTACAAACAACATTTAGAGAAGAGACAGAGACTGACCTATTTGGTGAGCAAGCTGTTTTATGTGGCGGCGTTACTGCTTTAATGCAAGCAGGTTTTGAGACTTTAGTTGAGGCTGGTTACGAGCCAGAGAGCGCATACTTTGAGTGTATTCATGAGATGAAACTTATTGTAGATTTAATTTATCAATCTGGTTTTGCTGGAATGAGATACTCAATTTCTAACACTGCTGAGTATGGAGACTACATTACTGGCCCTAAAATTATTACAGACGAGACTAAAAAAGCAATGAAAAAAGTGCTTACAGACATTCAAGACGGTACATTTGCTAAAGATTGGCTAACAGAGAATGCAGTTAATGCACCACACTTTAAAGCTATGAGAAGAAGGGGCGCAGAGCACCAACTTGAAGAAGTAGGAACAGAGCTAAGAAAGCTATATAGCTGGAGCGACAAAGACAAATTAATAGATAACTAATAATTGAATTTGTGTTTATAAGCTACCACAGATGATTTAATATATCATCTGTGGTAGCTTTTTGTTTATAGAGCAAATCTACTTAAGAAATCATCGAATATATTAAGTAAAATAAAAGTAAAAAACATACCGTATTAGTGAATAGAGCACTAAATAAATGTAAAAAAGTAAAGAGAATAACTTAACAAACAGAAAAAAACATGTAAAAAGAAAATTTTAAACTGCTTAGGCGCAGTTTTTTTATTGCAAAAAAACGGCTTCACTACTAGAGTTTACTTGATTTTAACAAATGATAACAATCGAATTTAACATAGATTTAACATAAACTTGCTTTTACATTTTACACTAAGGCTTTATTATTATGGCAAGAGATAAAAATAAATTGATGAGATTTGAGAAGGAGATCTAAAAAATGAAAAAAATTATTAGTATTATTGCTTGTCTTATATTGACAGCTACTGCACTTACTGCATGCTCTGAGCCTGCAACTTCTACAGACGGTGGAACTACAGGTGGTGGTAACATATCAACAGGCGGTTCAACATCTGTTGAGGCAGTTATTCAAAGCTTTATAGAAGTTTACAAAGAAGAGAACGACGGAATAAACTTGACATATGCTCCTACAGGTTCTAGTACAGGTGTACAAGGCGCAATAGACGGAACACTAGATATCGGGCTTTCAAGCCGTGGATTAAAAGATGAAGAGAAAGCTACTGCAACAGAAACAGTTTTTGCTATAGACGGAATTGCAATTGTTGTTAACACAGCTAACACAGTAACAGACTTAGACTTAGAGACACTTGCTGCTATTTACAAAGGTGAGATTACAAACTGGAGCGAAGTTGGCGGAAGCGACACTCCTATAGTGCCAATCGGTAGAGACTCAGCTTCTGGCACACGTGACGGATTTGAGAGCATTGTTGACGTTGAAGACGTTTGCGTTTATGCTGAAGAGCAAGCTTCTGGCGGTGCTGTACTAGCTAGTGTTCAATCAAACGAGGGTGCAATTGGTTACACATCACTATCATCGGTCTCAGACAGCGTTTTAGCTATTACAATAGGTGGCGTAGCAGCTAGTGAAGAAACAATTTTAGACGGAACATATGCAATTCAAAGACCATTTGTTTTTGCTACACAAACAGGTAATGTAAGTGAAGAGGCACAAGCATTTATCGACTGGGCAGTAAGTGATGCTACTTCACAACTAGTAAGAGATGCTGGAGCGGTTCCTGTAGCATAATATAGTAATTAAAATATTAAAAAGAACTGTTTCAAGACATTTACAGTCTTGAAACAGTTTCTGTAATGCTAATTCTACTTTATAGCAAAACACTGGATTGATGAATTTTATAGACAGGTGGATAATAAATGAAACTAAAACATTTAACAGAGAAAATAATGAATGT
>CAYJEZ010000073.1:0-12642 GCA_964369215.1 uncultured Eubacteriales bacterium | reverse complement strand
TGCCAGAGCAACAGAGCTTAGAGCAACTTTAATATTGTAAATCATTTGAGATTACGTTTAAACAAAAAGCACGTAAATTAAAGGAGCTGTCGCATTAATATATATGTCGGTGATTTTACACAAACACAATGTAGGGGTTGATGTTGGCATCAGACCCTACAAATACATTGTTGATTTTATGCAGTTTCACCTTAATGCGACAGCCACTTTTTAAGTTAATTAACTATACCTAATGCTTTACTATAAAACATAAAAATAAACACTGCTTAATATATTTACTATAAAGTATAAATATTAAGGAGTGTTTTTATGTCTAGGTTGTTTGGAACAGACGGAGTAAGAGGAATTGCCAACAAAGAGCTTGATTGTGAACTTTGCTTTAAAATAGGCAGAGCTATAATTTCTGTAATAGAAAATAAAGATAGACCTAAGGTTATTATAGGAAAAGACACAAGGTTGTCTTCTGATATGCTTGAGAGTGCACTTAGCGCAGGGCTGTGCTCTATGGGGGCAGATGTAATTAGTTTGGGGGTTGTGCCTACCCCAGCAGTGGCTTTTTTAGTGGGTAAATACAAGGCAGACGCCGGTGTTATGATATCGGCATCTCACAATACATATGAGTACAACGGAATAAAAATTTTTAATGGAGACGGCTACAAACTGCAAGATGAGCTGGAAGAGAGAATAGAGGACATAGTTTTAGGCAATGCCCCTTTAAAAAGTATGCCAAATTACGAGAAGTTGGGGAATGTTAGCAAAGCAGATAAAGCGGTACGAGACTATATTGACAGTGTAAAAAACACAGTGCATTTTAGCTTAGACGGACTTAATATAGCGATAGACTGCGCAAATGGCTCGGCTAGTAGCACTGCTAAAATTATGTTTGAAGAGCTAGGGGCAAATTGCCATATGCTATACTGCAAGCCAAATGGTGTTAATATAAACAAAAATTGTGGCTCTACACATATAGGTGCTTTGGCTGAATTTGTAAAGCAAAACAGCTTAGACGCAGGCCTAGCTTTTGACGGAGACGCAGACAGGTTTTTGTGTATTGACAACTTGGGAGAATGCTTAGACGGAGACATAATAATGGCTATTTGCGCCGCAGATATGAAATCTCGTGGTAAGCTAGAGAAAAACACAATGGTAGGAACTATAATGTCAAACTTAGGCTTAATGAAATTTTGTGAAAGCAATGATATAAGGTATGAGGCAACAAAAGTAGGCGACCGTTATGTACTTGAAAAAATGCTGTTAGAGGGATACAATTTAGGCGGAGAGCAGAGCGGACACATTATTTTTAAAGACTTTGCCACAACAGGAGATGGTCAGTTAACAGCAGCTCAGTTTTTAAGCATAGTAAAAAGAAGAGGCACAAGGCTATCAAGCATTAAAACATTAATGCAAAAATACCCTCAAGTGCTTATCAATGTAGATATTAGCACCGAGGGTAAATTAGAATATTACACTAACCCAAATATAAAAAAAGCACTCGAAAATGCAAACAATATTTTAGGAGATACAGGCAGGGTAGTGGTAAGACCCTCGGGAACAGAGCCTCTAATTAGAATAATGGTAGAGGGTGAAGACGAAGAGCTTATAAATGGTATTGCTAATGAAATTGGAATTGCTATTAAAAGCGAGTTAGGGTGAAGTTATAGTCATACCTCTTCAAAAATCATTAAATATAGTAAATTAACTATAAAACACTACATAAACAAGTGCACTAGCTGTTGTGTCAACTCAATATTTATTGGGTTGACACAACAGAGATTTGTTATGAGTTTTAAGTGGTATGCTTTAGTAAAATATTAGTATAGAGGGCTGTTGTAAACGCCGTCTTTTACCAATTTTTTCATAGCCTCAACTACTATTTCTTTGTCTGGTTTATAGGTAACACCATACCATTTATCTGCACATTTTATTACTTTTACTGTAGCGTCGCCAGCGGCTCTAACGTTATCTACTAAAAATGGTAAAAAGTACTCTGCTTTAAGTGGGTCTTTTGGCATTTCGTTCTCTAAAAATCTTACAAAGCCTTTTTCAAACTCTGCCATCATCTCTTTCGGAAATCCCCAGAAATTCATAGATACAGCTGTGCCCTCTTTAATTTCTGTCCAAGTTTCTCCGTCGTCTTGTGTAAAGGCAGGGTTGCCGTTTACGCGCTCGATTCTTGTTCTCTCATTAATCTCTGTTAAATAACTTTCGTCATTTAACTCGCAAACACCACGCGCAACATGTCCATTGTCAGATAATGTGTTCTCTATCATATATCCGACCATAGCTACTTGCATTTTATCGCTTGAGTTCTCTTGTGTTAAAAAGTCGTATATCATTTTATAAGCCTGTACGCCATAATAGTCGTCTGCATTAATAACAACAAAAGGTGCGTCTATAATATCTTTAGCAGCTAAAGTTGCATGAGCTGTACCCCAAGGTTTTACTCTGCCCTCAGGAAACTCAAAGCCCTCAGGTAAGTTGTATAAATCTTGAAAAGCATAGTCTACTTTTATATGTTTTGAAACTTTATCGCCTATTTTTGCTTTAAAGTCGTCATACATTTCTTTTTTAATAACATAAACTACTCTCTCAAATCCTGCTCTTATTGCATCAAAAACAGAAAAGTCCATGATAATCTCGCCGTTTGCTCCTACTGGGTCAATTTGTTTTAATCCTCCGCCACCGTAACGGCTGCCCATTCCTGCGGCAAGTATAACTAAAATTGGTTTTTGCATATAATTCAAGTCCCTTCATAGCTTTTTATAATAATTTATTTTGTTTAAGCAAGGTTTCTAAGCGTTGCTCAAATTGCCACTGCTTTTTAATTTCTTGCGCTTGTAGTAAAGATTTTTTATTTGCTTTGTTTGTAAAAACAGCCCTTATTAGCAAGTTTTTAGGCGTGTGGCTTAAGTCTATAAATTCTGCAATGTCGCATTTATAGCCTACGCTTTCTAAAAGTAGGGCTCTGTAGCTGTCTGTAATAATGCTGCTTAGCCTCTCTTTTAAAAGCCCAAAGCGAAGTATACCCTCGTTACTCTCGTTTTCAACTTGTGGGTTAAGCTCGTGTTGGCAACAAGGCACCGCTAAAATAACTTTGCTTTTCCAAATAATGCCTTTATACAGAGCTTCGTCGGTTGCAGTGTCGCAAGCATGGAGCGAAATAACCATGTCAAAAGGGTCTTCCTCTGAGTATGTACCTATGTCTCCACACTTAAAAATAAGGTTGTTGTAACCTAATTTATCGGCTAAAGTTTGGCAAGTTTTTATCACATCTTCTTTTAAATCCAGTCCGATAATTTCTGCTTTCAGTTTTAGCTTTTTCACCAAATAATAGTAAAGTGCAAAACTTAAATAGGCTTTACCGCAACCAAAGTCTACTATTTTAATGGTTTTATCTTTTGGCAAGCTGTCTTTAATGTCTGCAATAAATTCTAGATATCGATTAATTTGCTTAAATTTTGCATATTTATCGTGCTTAATTTCGCCGTTTTTTCCTAATATGCCAAGTTCATATAAAAAGTCTGCACCCTCTTCAGCCGTAATAACATAGTTCTTACTTCTATTGTGGCTTAAGTCTTGTGCACCTATTTCTTTAGCTTCTTTTTGCTTTGATTTTATCTTTATTTTACCATTAAAAGCAGTTATGTGGTAATCAGTGCTTTGCGAGAAAATAACACATTGCTCAAATTCTTCACTTAAAAGCTCTAATATATAATCTCCTGCTTCTTTAGAGTTTAAGTTTTTGTGAAACACCTTTTTGTTTTCATAGCAGCTAAACTGATACACAATGTCATTGCCTTTTTTAAAAGGTTTAAGCACTACTTTGGTGTATAGAGTTTTTGCCTGTTTCTTCCGCTGGCTTACCACTGCGGAAGAAACAGGCATATTTATTATTTTTTTAATTTTTTCAGCGTTTAAATTAATGTTAGTATCTGAACTATTCATTTACCATTTCCTTAAATAGATTAATATATTCGCCCGCTGATTTATTCCAACTGTTATCGCACAACATAGCGTTTTTAACAAGCTTAGCCCAACTGTCTTTGTCGCTATTATATGCATAAATAGCAGCATGTAATGAGTTTAGCATGTCTCCACTATTGTAAGTTTTAAAGGTGTAGCCGTTTCCGTCTTTTCCTCTGCAATCACTAATAGAGTCTTTAAGTCCGCCTACTTCTCTAACAACAGGAATAGTACCGTACCTTAAAGATATCATTTGAGATAAGCCGCAAGGCTCGCTTTTGCTAGGCATTAAGAAAATGTCAGAACCTGCATATATTTTTTTAGACAATTCAGGCACAAAACCAAAGCAAGCTATAAACCTTTTAGGATATTTCTCTTGCATTTGTTTAAAGTAGTTCTCATACTCAAAATCGCCACTGCCTAAAACAACAAACTGAGAATTAGTGTACTGCATAATATTATCTAATGCATCTTTCACAAGGTTTAAACCTTTGTGAGAAACTAGCCTTGTAACCATAGATATTAAAGGCACTTTAGGGTCAAGCTCAAGTCCTAGTCGCTTTTGTAAAAGCTTTTTATTTTCAGCCTTACCCGCCATATCATCTACACTATAGTTAACAAAAACATCTTTGTCTGTCGCTGGGTTATAAACGTCTCCATCTATACCGTTTAAAATACCGCTTAACTTCCACGCTCTTTCTCTTAAAATTGGATCTAATCTGTGGGCAAACCACGGGTCTAAAATTTCTTTGGCGTAAGAGGGGCTTACGGTTGAAACTCTGTTAGCACTCTCAATTGCGCCTTTCATTAAGTTAACACTATTTTCCCATTCTGTCAAGTATGAATCATGTGCTGGTATTCCAAAAACATCGCCTAAAAGGTCGTTTGAGTACTGACCTTGATATTGAATGTTGTGAATGGTAAATAAGGTTTTAATTCCTTTGTACCAGTCGTTATTCGCATATAACAGCCTGTAATAAATGGGAACTAAAGCTGTTTGCCAGTCGTTTGCATGAATGACGTCTGGTTTAAAATCGATATGAGGAAGAATCTCTAAAATAGCTCTTGAGAAAAATGCAAAACGCTCTGCGTCGTCAAAATGGCCATAAAAGCCTGCTCTTTTGAAATAGTACTGATTATCGATAAAGTAATAAACCACATGGTCAACAGTAGCTTCGTAAATTCCACAATACTGCCTACGCCAAGACACAGGCACACTAATGCTTGTTACAAAAGTTAAATCGTCTTTAAATTTTTCCATTGTACTCTCGTACAAAGGCATAACTACTGCACAACTTATTTTTTTGCTTCTGATAGCCTTAGGTAAAGAGCCCGCCACGTCGGCTAGTCCGCCTGTTGCAGCAAAAGGTAAGGCTTCACTTGCACAAAACAATACTTTCATTTTATCCATCCTTTCATTATAAGGGTGCTCTTATACTAAAATGAATTAATACTACCATAATAATAGGAGCATATTCTTGCTTTTATACCAAAGTGTAGAAGAAAGAATAAACTTAATATTTATTTCATTTTAAGAACAAAAGCCCTTTAAACTATACTGCCTTTGTTTATATACATTCCATATCGAGGAGAGCCTACTAAATGTCTGCCTGCCTCAACAATAACGTTTTTGTCGGTTACAATATAATCTAGTTTTGCATATTCTCCAATAATGTTATCTTGCATTATAACACTGTTTTTAATAACTGCACCTTTGCCAACTTTTACACCTCTGAAAAGTATGCAGTTTTCAACTTCTCCCTCAATAACACAGCCACTAGCCACAATAGAGTTAGAAACTTTTGACTCTAAGCCGTATCTTGTTGGCACGTCGTCTCTTACCTTTGTGTAAATAGGTCTTTGATGGTTAAATAGCTCTTTTCTTAAGTTCTCGTCCATTAAAGCCATATTTGCTTGGTAATAAACAGTAGGGTCAATTATTTGGTAAGCGGTGCCTTTAAACTCATAAGCACAAACTTTCATAGTCTCAACACACTTAAACATTACAGAGCGGTCAAAGTCTAAAATGTTTTCAGCCATGCAAGTCTCAATTAAATCTAAAAGTTTCTTTTTCTCAATAATAAACATTCCCATGCTTATGTTTTGGTCTATAACGCCTTTTACAACTGAGTTAAACTTTGTTACTCTTCCGTCGTCGTCTACTGTATAAACACCTGTTCTTACGTCTCTTGGGCTGTCGCCTTTGCGGTAAATTACTGTTATGTCAGACTCTTTTTCAATATGAAAAGCAAGTGCTTTTCTATAATTGATATTGCATATAGTGTCGCAGTCTGAAAGAACTATGTATTGCTCTTGAGCGTTTTGTATAAATCTTCTAACAGAGTCTAAAGACTCTACTTTTCCGTCATTTCTTGAATGGTCTGCATCAAAAGGAGGTAGTAAAAATAAACCCTCTCTTTTTCTTGATAAATCCCAAGCCTTACCAGAACCTAAGTGGTCCATTAAAGACTGATAATTTCTCTCGGTAATAACGCCTACATTGTTTATTCCTGAGTTAACCATATTAGATAAAGGGAAGTCGACTAGTCTATATCTTCCTCCAAAAGGAACAGAAGCCATAACCCTTTGTTTTGTAAGCTCGGGCACTCTCTCCTCGTTAATATACGCAAAAAGAATACCAAGCATATTATTTCCTCTCATAATTACACCTCTTCCTCGTCTATCATCTCTTTAGGCAACACTACTTTTCCGTCTTCAATAACGCAGTTTGGTCCTACAACAGCAAGTCCCCAAGTCTCTAAATTAGTAGCTTTTTCAGATGCCTCTCCAATAATTGCATTCTCCCCAATTACAGCATCTTCACCTATAATTGCATATTTTACAACTGCTCCTGCTTTAATAACTGCACCTGGCATTATAATAGATGCGGTAACTTTTGCATCTTTCTCTATTGTTACCCCTGCAGATATTATAGATTGCTCTAGGTCGCCATATATATTAGTTCCCTCGCCTATAATAGAGTTTTGCACTACAGCTTTAGAGCCCACATAGTGTGGAGGCATAACAGGAGTTCTTGCATAAATTCTCCAGTTTTCTGCACCTAAATCAAAGCCTTTTTCATTGCCAAGCAAGTCCATATTAGACTCCCACAAGCTTTCAATAGTTCCAACATCTTTCCAATATCCATCAAAGTTGTAAGCAAACATACGCTCGCCATTTTCTAGCATATCTGGTAAAACATTTTTACCAAAGTCATTGCTAGAGCCCTTTGTCTCGTCGTCCTTTTCTAGGTAATACTTAAGCTTTTTCCATGTAAAAACATAAATACCCATAGATGCATTTGTGCTTTTTGGTTTTTTCGGTTTCTCTTCAAACTCGTAAATAGAGTTGTCTTCATTAGTGTTTAATATACCAAACCTAGACGCCTCTGCAATAGGTACATCTATTACAGCTATTGTGCAGTCTGCTTCTTTTTCTTTATGATACTCTATCATATGTGAGTAATCCATTTTATATATATGGTCACCTGATAGTACAACTACGTACTCAGGGTCGTATCTTTCAATAAAATGTATGTTTTGAAAAATAGCGTTTGCTGTTCCTTTATACCAGTCATAACCCTTGTTTTTTTGGTATGGTGGCAGTACGTGCACGCCGGCTGTTGCACTGTCTAAGTCCCAAGGTTGTCCACTTCCTATGTACTCGTTAAGCTCAAGTGGTTGATATTGTGTTAAAACACCTACTGTCTCTATTCCTGAATTAACACAGTTTGAAAGTGGAAAATCAATAATTCTATACTTTGCACCAAATGGCACTGCAGGTTTTGCTAGCTTTTTTGTAAGAACTCCAAGTCTACTACCTTGTCCTCCCGCCAAAAGCATGGCTACTACTTCTTGTTTTGGCAACATGTTTTATTCCTCCTATTTATTCTCAATTTTCATTGCTATCAATATCATCTCGTCTTACACACTTAATGTATAAAGCCGAGCTTGCAGGTAAGGTAAGGCTTAAGCTTTGCTCAAATCCGTGGTTATCTACATCAATACTATGCATTACACCATTTCTAATTCCTTGCCCGCCAAAATCTTCTCTGTCTGTCGAGAAAATTTCTTCATACTCCCCTTTAAAAGGTATACCTATCATATAATTATCTCTTTTAACAGGTAAAAAGTTACACACTACTATAATTTCGTTTTTCTCTTTATCAAAACGTCTAAATGCAATTACGCTTTGGTCACTGTCGTCGCTAGATATCCAAGAGAAGCCCTCCCAATTGAAGTCTATCTCCCAAAGCTCTGGACTGTTTATATAAAAATGATTTAGTGTTTTAATAAAGTGCTGTGCTCTCTTATGCTCGTCAAAATAAAGCAGTCCCCATTGAAGCTCCTCCCCAAAATTCCACTCGTCTTTTTGAGCAAGTTCAATACCCATAAATTGAAGCTTTTTACCAGGGTGAGCCATCATATATGTCATAAAACATCTAAACGCATCGTGCCTTTCTTCCTCAGTGTTTCCGTACATTTTATTAAATAACGAAGATTTTCCGTACACAACCTCGTCATGAGAAATAGGCAGTACGTAATTCTCTGAAAAAGCGTAGAAAAACGAGAAAGTAAGCTTATTATGATTAGATTTTCTATATATTGGGTCTAAAGACATATATTCAAGCATGTCATTCATCCAACCCATATTCCATTTATAGTTGTAGCCTAAGCCACCCATATAAGTAGGCTTTGTAACATTCTCCCAAGAGGTAGACTCCTCGGCTATCATCATAACCTCAGGGTTTTGAGCGAAAACAGCCTCGTTTAAAGCTTTCATAAAGTCAACAGCCTCTAAATTGCCTCTGTCACCATATTTGTTTCTTACCCATTGTCCGTCTTCTCTGCAATAGTCTAAATATAACATAGAAGCTACCGCGTCTACTCTTAAGCCGTCAATATGGTATTCCTTTATCCAAAAGTTAGCACTAGATAACAAAAAGTTTATAACTTCTCTTCTGCTGTAGTCAAAAACTAATGTACCCCACTCTTTGTGCTCACCTTTTCTTGTGTCTGCGTACTCATAGCAAGGTGTGCCGTCAAATCTTGCTAAACCAGACTCGTCTCTAGGAAAATGCGCTGGTACCCAGTCCATAATAATGCCTATGTCTTGGTTGTGGCACTCGTTTACAAACTCCATAAACTCTTTAGGTGTGCCGTACCTTGATGTAGGGCAAAAATATCCTGTTACTTGGTATCCCCAAGACCTGTCGTAAGGGTACTCTGTAAGCGGCATAAACTCAATATGAGTGTAACCCATTTCTTTTACATAAGGTATAAGCTCTTCTTTTAGTTTTGTGTAAGAAAAATGCTCACCATTTTCGTATTGTCTCCAAGACCCAGCATGCACCTCGTATATATTAACAGGGCTCTCAAGGTGAGATTTTGCCTTTAACTTTTCTGTCCAGTTCTCGTCTGTCCAATTAAATCCTTTAATGTCGTAAAATTTTGACGCGGTTGCTGGCCTTGTTTCAGAGTGGAAAGCGTATGGGTCTGACTTGTAACAAGGCTTTCCGTCTTTTGAAACAACATGAAATTTATAGCTGTCGAATTCATCCATGTCAAGCTCTGCGTAAGTCTCCCAAACTCCCTCACCTATATTAAGCATAGGGTAAGCATTGTTATCCCATTTACAAAAATCTCCTACGAATGAAACCGACTTAGCAGTAGGAGCCCAAACCCTTGCGACTATACATTCTTTGCCTTTGTACACAGCACTGTGTACCCCCATGTATTCATATGCTAAGCTGTCTTTTCCTGCGCAAAATTTATCATACATTATTTTTGCAGTTCCTTCTTGCATATACCCCACCCTTTCGTTACTCTTATTTTTAATACAACTTACCGTTTTAACTGCGTAAAAATTGGCTTATATGTACATAATCAACAAAGAGATAATTATTTTATGCTAACATAATATCACATCATGAATAAAAATTCAAGCTTTTTTATATAACTTATTCAATTTATTCATATAATTCACTAATAATTTATATAAAATAAATATATGTCATTACAAGAATTTTACAAGTATATCATATTTATTATGAATTAATAATTAATAATTCAATATACCTTATACATTTTTGTCTAAAAAAAGAGGTTAGTTTTACTATTATAGCTTATTATTACTAATATTTTTGTCAAATTATAGAATTAATATCACTAATTTTATTTTTATAAGCCCAATATGCTAACTAAAAAAAGTAAATATATTTAACTTGCAAATTTAATACAAACATAATATAATTGTAATATTATTTACCTTAAATTAAGAAAGGATTAAGAACATATTATGGCTAAAAATAAAAAAATGGTTGAAGATATTACCTCTATGGACGTAGACTTCTCACAATGGTATACAGATATTGTGAAAAAAGCAAAACTTATGGATTACTCAGGAGTTAAAGGTTGTATGATATTTCAGCCTTACGGATATGCAATTTGGGAGAACATGCAAAAAGATTTAGACAAAAGATTTAAAAAGACAGGGCATGAGAATGTATGTATGCCTATGCTTATTCCTGAGAGCTTGCTTCAAAAAGAAAAAGACCATGTAGAGGGTTTTGCCCCTGAGGTTGCATGGGTTACACAAGGCGGAAGTGAAGAACTTAGCGAGAGACTATGCATTAGACCTACAAGCGAGGTTCTTTTTTGCGAGCACTACCAAAAAATAATTCAATCTTACAGAGACCTACCAAAGCTTTACAATCAGTGGTGCTCTGTAATGCGTTGGGAGAAGACCACAAGACCGTTTTTAAGAACCTCTGAGTTTTTATGGCAAGAAGGACACACAATGCATGAAACAAAAGAAGAAGCTATTGAAGAGACCTTGAAAATACTTCATATATACAACGATTTTTACAGAGATTTCTTGGCTATTCCTGCGGTAATCGGCTTAAAAACAGAAAAAGAGAAGTTTGCAGGTGCTATTTCTACTTATACTATAGAGCCTATGATGCATAATGGTGTTGCTCTACAAGGTGGTACTTCACACTATTTTGGCGACGGTTTTTCTAAAAGCTTTGACATTACCTTTACAGGCAGAGACAATACAATTAAGCATCCTCATCAAACCTCTTGGGGTGTAAGCTCTAGAATGATTGGTGCAGTAATAATGGTTCACGGAGACGACAACGGCTTAATAATGCCTCCAAAACTTGCCCCTATTCAAATAGCTCTTTTACCAATTGCTATGCAAAAAGAGGGCGTGCTTAGTGCTTGCAATGCATTAAAAGAGAGACTAGAAGACAAATATAGAGTTAAATTAGACGATAGCGACAATTCACCAGGTTGGAAATTTAGCCAATATGAAATGCTAGGTGTTCCGCTAAGGCTTGAAATGGGTCCTAAAGATATTGAAAATAATCAATGCGTTTTAGTAAGGCGTGACACAAGAGAGAAAGCCTTTGTTAGCCTTGAGAATTTAGAGGAAGAAATAGATAAGTTGCTTTTACAAATTCATAACGACATGTACAGCAGAGCGCTTGAGAATTTAACTAACAAAACTTTTGTAGCAACAACAAAAGAAGAGTTTGTGAAAATAGCAGAAGAGACACCTGGGTTTATAAAAGCGATGTGGTGTGGAGACTCAGCTTGTGAAGAAGAGTTAAAAGACCTAACAAACGGTGTAAAATCTCGTTGTATTCCTTTTGAGGAAGAGAATTTAGCTGACACTTGCGTTTGCTGCGGTAAAAAAGCAGAACACATGGTTTATTGGGGCAAACAATATTGATTTTTCTAAGTTGCAAAACAATTAATATTTGACTGCTTTATTACCTTAATTTATTAGTTATTAATAAATTGGTATCTGTATAATTGTTTAGTAAAAACATCCGCTTGCTAATGTTTAATGTACTAATTATGAATTTAGTGTTTTTTATATAAAACCCTTTACTTTTTTTTAGAAATAGTATAAAATGAATTCAGACAAGCATTAGTGCTTGAAACTCAAAAATTTAGGAGGAGATTCCAATGGCAAATGTTAGAATAGGTTTTATCGGATGCGGTGGTATTGCTAATGGCAAACACTTTCCGGGAGTTAAAGAAAATGAAGGCGTAGATATGGTTGCATTCTGCGACTTAATTATTGAAAGAGCTGAGAAAGCAGTAAAAGAGTATGGTAGTGCAGATGCTAAAGCTTACACAGATTATAAAGAGCTTTTAGCTGACCCTACAATCGATGCAGTTCACGTTCTTACACCAAACGTTTCTCATAGCGAGATTACAGTTGCTGCTTTAGAGGCTGGCAAACATGTTCTTTGCGAGAAACCAATGGCAGCTACAACAGCTGATGCAAAAAGAATGTTAGAAGCACGCGACAAAACAGGCAAAATGTTGACAATTGGTTATCAATATCGCCATTTTGGTCAAAACAAAATTGCTAAAAAAGTTATTGAAGATGGTCATATCGGAGATGCTTATTATGCAGAGGCTGCATACCTTCGTCGTCGTGGTGTTCCTACTTGGGGCGTATTTACAGACAAATCAAAACAAGGTGGCGGACCACTTATCGATATCGGTACACATGCTCTTGACTTAACACTTTACTTAATGGACAACTACGAGGTAGATTACGTTGTAGGTACTTCTTTTGAGAAATTAGGTAGACTACTAGACCCTGAGTTCCAAGGCCAAACAGACGGTCGTGGAAATCCAATTAGCTGGGATAACAAAA
>CAYJEZ010000072.1:9970-12794 GCA_964369215.1 uncultured Eubacteriales bacterium | reverse complement strand
TATATGACACTATCTTCCCAACCTCTAAAATACCACCTTTAACCTTGATGATTACTGGTCAGTTCGGTCTTTTCGGCGTTCTAAGCACAAGGGCTGATTTGGCAGTCTCTTTAAGAGGAATTGATGCAAGTTTATCTGATATGAGCGTATACGGCGTTACAGTTATTGACAAAATGGGTCTAGCTGTTCACTGGTATCCTGAAATTAGGCTTTATGCCGGTGTTGAGATTGACTTGTTAGGTGCTGTTTTAGGTTCAGGTTATCTTGTTTTAGAAGAAAATCAACTTGATGACTCTTGGTTCTGGGAGGGATTTGCAAGAGCTACCGTGAGAGTTCCTGACAGTATTCCTGTTGTAGGCGAAATGGAGCTTGGCAACGTTGGCATAGGAATGAATGTTAATAGAGCATGGGGTAGCATTTCAGTTTTAAAAGTAGACTTAGGAATAAGCTATGATTGGGACACAACAGAAATTAACTTTGCCATGGGTAAATATGATGTTCCAGAACCTACATACGAGCTGATTTCTACAAGGTCGATAGAGCCTAATGTGCAAGTTATGAATATAAGCCAGTCTATTATGACGCTTTCTAATTTTAACTCAAGCGAAGATAGATATATTCATCAGTTACCAATACCAGCAGAAGCTGGAAAAGACATTTTAGCAGAACTTGCATTCACAGCAAATACCATAGAAGAGGCTGAGGAAATAGCAAAAGGCATCACAATGTCAAGTGGCGGAGTAAGAAGAAGTTTAAATTGGGATGAATCCGGAAACGGAACCGACGAAAATGCAAATATTATGCTTCATACTACTGAGGTTGGAGGAATAGTAGAGGCAAAAGTTATATTCTCGTTTACAGAGTCTGGTGATTTTGGAAAAACATGGGAAATTGGAATAGATGCTAATTCTACACTAGCCAATATAACAGTTGACCGCTTACCACAGATTACTTCGGCAACAGTTACAGGAGACAGTGTAACAGTTGAGGGTGATTTAGATGAAATGCAAACAATAAGTGTGTTTGCAAAATCGGGCGATAATGTTTATCCGATAGCAGTGGACGAATCGCCAAGTGGGACAAGCAAAGTGATTGGCTTTGTACCACCACAAACATTGCCAACAGGAGAATATGAGATTGAAGTGGTTGCAAAAACCAAAGATGAAACCTCAAATCCAATTTTACTTGCACAGGGAACATATAGCTACGTCAATCCAAATCAACCGTCAGAACCCACACTCCAAGAAGCTGTTTTAGGCGGAGATTACACTATAGATATACCTGTGACTCCAAGCGGAGAAGTTGATGGTTATCAAGCTACAATTTATGAAGTGAATGAAGATGGAAGTAAGACAGCATTACAAGATTTCCCAAGACAAAATATTCCTTACAACAGTGAGGATAATGTTGTAGTTGTCGGTGGAAGACACGAAGTGTTAACAGGAGAAAAACAAGAAACCGCAACTACAGAATTTATAGGACTTGAAGTAGGCGAAAAATATGTAGTGGGAATTCAATCGTATAAAGAAGTAGAAGTTGCCGGTGACCCCGAAAATGTAGTAGCGGTATTGTCAAAAGAAGTGCTAAGCAATGAGATTACTATGGTAACACCACAAGAAACGAAAGTAAGCTTAACTATAGAAAATGCAAAACAACTAGAAAATGACCTTATGCCAAATGACGGTATAACTACTTTTAGCTATCAAACTGTAAATAGTAGCGATGTAAGAGTATCAGTTACCTCGGTAGATGGAACAGTTGAAAACGGGTCTTACAGACTTGACGGAGGCGAAGTAGTTAACTGGAGTAAGGGAAGTATAATATCATTTAACGACCTACAACCAGGAATGCACACACTATACTTTAGCGGCGAGAATGACACAGGCGATGCATTGTACGAAACCATTGTATTTAATGTTGATACTGTAGCACCGAAGCTTCTTGTTTCCTCACAAAATCAAGGATTATTTAATAATGATATAGTCGGAAACTCTATAGAAATCGAAGGATTTAGTGAAAAAGGTGTGACACTTTACGCATCTGTAGAAGGTGTTCAAGAGGTTACAAAGGTTGTAGAAAATGAAGATGGAAGCTACAGCATAGAAGTGCCTTTAAACACAAAATTGGCATATCAATTTGTTCAGTTATGGGCGGTAGATGAAATGGGTAATGAGAGCAAAAAAGTTTCTATACCTCTTATTAACTCTAAGATTTCTACTCAAAAGCTTAATTACTCTATATACTTAAATGATGTGGATGTTACAAACTCTGAGATTGAAAATGTAGCGGGTAATTTTAGCTTAGCATTAACAGCAGATAATGGAGAGATTATATCAATTAATGACGAAAGCTTAGTTACCTCAAATAAGATTGAATGGATAGTAGTTCCAAAAGATGGTGCTGCGAGTATTGAAAATGGTATGTTGGTTACCGATTTAGGAGCAACAGGTATTTTAAGTGCATCTTTAGACGGGCATATAGTATCGGTAGGATATAAATCGCTTACACCAATTATTATTCAAGGTGCAAATCAAACCATAACGCAAGGTGATGCATTAACAGTTGTATCAAATGCGTTATATGGTGACTATGTTTCAACTAAAATTGATAATCAAATAGTGGGCAATGAATTTATAGAGGTGACAGACGGCAGTACTATGATTACTATAAGTGGAGAGTTTACAAAAGGCTTATCTCAAGGCGTACATAGTATAAGCATTGTTTCATCATCAGGTGAAGCGCAAACTACATTTACAGTGCTAGAACCTGATACGGGAAATCCACAAGACCCAGACAATCCACAAGACCCAGACAATCCACAAGA
>CAYJEZ010000072.1:0-9870 GCA_964369215.1 uncultured Eubacteriales bacterium | reverse complement strand
CCACAAGATCCAGATAACCCACAAGACCCGACGCTCCCTAACACAGGAGATAACAGTTATTATTTATTATTAATGGCTGTGCAAGTGCTTTTATCTGTGATTATTATACTTATTTATAAAAAGAGACTAAAATTTAAAAAACATTAAGTATATTAAAAATAACCTGTATTGTAAAGAGAGTAAGTTTATACTTGCTCTCTTTTCGTCTAAAAAGTTTGAAAAAGCTGTTAGCATACCAAAACAATAAATAATTAATGCATATAAAAATAACTTTTATTGATGGTTGCGAAAATAACTTGGAAATGGTAAAATATGAAAGTAATATAAACAGTCAAAAAGGCTATTGCTTTTGTTTAGAAAAAATTATTTGCATCACTTGGAGGATTAAATGGCAGGCTTAGTTTTAGAGGGCGGTTCATTTCGTGGAGTTTTTACGGCAGGAGCAATGGATGCACTGCTTGATTATGGTGTTAATTTTAATTACATAATTGGTGTTTCGGCAGGAATTTCAAATGGAGTTTCATATGTTTCACAACAAAAAGAAAGAAATATTGAAATAATGCGAAAATATAGAAATGACTCTCGTTATTTATCTAAACGTAATTTTATTAAATGTAAATCATTGTTTGGTTTAGATTTTGTTTTTGATGAGATACCGAATAAATTAATTCCTTTAGATTGGGAAAAATACTATCAATTTCAAGGCGAAATTAAAGTTGGAATAACCGACGCACTGACAGGAGAAATTGAATATAAGGATGGAAAAAAACTAGATAAGAAATGCACAATGTTACGTGCTACTTGTGCGATACCACTTTGTTTTCCTCCTATTACAGTAGATGAAAAACAATATTTTGATGGTGGATTAGCTGACTCTATTCCGATAAAACAATCTATCTCAGACGGAAATATAAAAAATTTAGTGATACTGACGCAGCCAAAAGGATTTGTTAAAATGCAAACCAAATCCGCTAAGATTGTTGCACGAATTTATGGGAGGAAATTTCCGAAATTAGCTGAAGTGTTAAAAAACAGGCCACAGATGTATAATGAGACCATTAATTTTATTGATGATATGGAGCAGAATAAAGCTGAGAATATTGTTGTTTTAAGACCAAAATATAAGCTTAAATCATTTGAGTCTGACGTTGCTATTTTGGAGCAAGTGTATAAACACGGATACGATGTTGCTAAAGAAAAAATAGAAGAGATACGAAAGCTTATCGATTAATATTAGTATTATAGGATTTGCATGTATAGTGTATACGATAATTATCTAAATAACGGGGATACAAAAAGTTTTGTATTCCTGTTATTTTTTTAAATATTATGGCAAGTAACTGGTAAAAAGGGCAGAAAAAGATATGTAATATAAAAAATAATATAAAAATGAATAAATTGTATAAAAAATGTTATTTTTTCTTGAACTTGTTTAAAGACTGTGTTATGATATGTGTAATTACAAGTGTTTATTTCTTTTTGAATTAAAAGGTTTTTGATGAAATAAATGCTACGATTATATAGTTGTTACACCAAGAGTAAACGATGTTTATATGTTGAAATGGATTTACCTAGAAAAAGAAGAAAGTGATGGTCGTGAAAATGAAGAAGTTTAAAAAGATTATTAGTTTAGTTCTTGTATGCACAATGATTACGGGCTCGGCCCAACTTATTACATCTGCAGAAGATGTAAATTCACAATTAGAGTTTGAACAAGAGATTTTAGAACAGAGTCAGCTAAAAGAATTTGTAAATGATGGAACTGACGTACTTACTTCTAATCAAGCTATAGAAGAGACTATTTTACCAGAAGATAGCTTACCACCTATACAGGGGGCTATTCAGTCAACTGAGCAAGCAACAAATCAAGAAATTATAGATGAGACTACAAATTCAATACAAGCTTCTCTTGTTGAGTGGCAAACTTTCACTGTTGAAGTTGATACAATACCTATGACTTTTCAAATTCTATCGCTGCCTAATGAAAGTCAAAATGGTACTGTGCAATTAGGTGTTGATGATTACTTTACACCATCAGTTCCTTCTTCAACTAGTGGTAATGTTGAGGTGCCAAGCATTGTAGAATTTGAGGGAAATACTTTTGATGTAGTTACTATTTCATCAGGTGCATTTGTAGATTGCATCGATATCGAGAGCGTTAATATTCCAAGCAGTGTTAATTATATAAATGATTCTGCTTTTGTGTATTGTGAAAGTTTAATGAACATAAATGTCTCTACTGATAACATTTCTTACTCTAGTGTAGAAGGAGTTTTATTTAATAAAGATAAGACTGTTTTGGTTAGATATCCAGAGGGAAGAGCAGGCGAGTATATTATGTCTGACATAACTACACTAACAGAAATTGGTACGAGAGCTTTTCAGAACTGCAGAGGTTTAACTAGCATAAAAATTCCTAATAGCGTTACTAAAATTAGCGGATTTTCATTTTTGACTTGTGAAAATTTATCAAGTGTTACTTTTTCAAGCACTCTAGCAGAAATAGGGGAGTATGCATTTAACGGAGCCGGTTTACAAGAGTTAACACTGCCCGATAGTTTAGTAAAACTAGGCGAAGGAGCATTTTCTAATGCCGGTAGTTTGACAACTGTAACATTACCAGATAATTTAGCTGAAATTAATGCAAATCCTTTTTATTCTTGTTCAAGGTTAACTGAAATAAACATTTCAAGCAATAACCAAACTTTCACAAGTGAGAATGGGGTTTTATTTAATAAAAATAAAACAGAGCTTATAGCTTACCCCGACGCTAAATCTGACACAGATTATACAGTTGCAAATACTGTTACACATATTAATGAATATGCTTTTTATGGAGGCGGATTTGAAACAATAACTTTTAATGAGGGATTACTTTCTATTGGAAATAATGCGTTTTATAACTGTTATAAGGTTACAACCTTAAAAATTCCTGAGGGTGTTACTACAATTGGAGACAATGCGTTTGCCAGCTGTTATAGAATAAAATCTATAACACTGCCAAATAGTATAAACTTTATAGGTACAGATGCATTTAGCAGTATCGATAACTTAAATCAAATATTCATTCCTGTAGGCAACGAATATTTAAAACAATATTGTACAGAAAATTCTCTTAAATATATTGAGCTTGAGGAAGGAGTTCCTCCGATTGCACTATATAGCACTCACGTTGTATCTGTAAACAATGTGGATATTACAGTTTATGTTAATTCGCTTCCAACAAGTACAGAAAATGGTTTGGTACAGATAGGTGGAGCGGGTGCTCAAAATGCTATAGATACAAATTATGTAGGCACAATTTATATACCTGCTAGTGTTGATATAGAAGGCTATACTTTTGATGTTGCTGATATCAATCCACATTCCTTTCCAGAAGGTGTTACAGAGATAATTGTTGATGATAACAGTTCTTATCTATCAAGTTATAATGGTGTTTTATTTAATAAAGATAAAACTACTCTTATTCTATATCCAAAAGGAAAACAAGATGAGAGTTACGATATACCATATGGAGTTACAACTATTGGTAGGAGCGCGTTTGCAGATTCAAAAATGCAAAACATAACCATACCAAGTACAGTAACAAATATTGGGACCTCTGCATTTTATTCTAATTTTAATTTAACAAGCATTACTATACCTGAGGGAGTAAAAGAGATTTCAGACTCTGCTTTCTCATTTTGCAGTAACTTAGAAGAAGTATCATTTCCTAGCACTCTAATAAAGATAGGAGAAAGTGCATTTAAAGGTAGTCCACTTATTGATATCCAAATACCAGAAAGTGTAACAGAAATTGGTAATTCTGCCTTTGAGAGGACTGCTTTATATAGAGTAACAATTCCTAATGGAGTAACGACAATTGGAGATAATGCATTTTCAATTTTTACTTTAGCTAGTGTAGTGCTACCAAACAGCGTTACACATATAGGTCAAAATGCATTTTCAAGTGGTTATTTAGAGCAAATATTTATTCCTGTAGGCAACGAATATTTAAAACAATATTGTACAGAAAATTCTCTTAAATATACTGAGCTTGAGGAAGGTCAACCTCCTATAGCTATTAACAGCGTTTATACTGTAACTGCAAATAATATTGATATGAAAGTTACAGTGCTTTCGTTAGCTACAGACAGTGAAAACGGTACTGTACTATTGGGGGGAGACTTCCATAGCATTGTAGATACTTCGTATAATGGAAGCCTGTATTTACCAAACACTGTTGATATTGAAGGTTATATTTTTGATGTAGTTGATATAAACCCAACAGGATTTGAAAATTGCTATGGACTGAATGCTATATATGTATATGAAGATAACCCATATTTTTCTAGTATTGATGGAGTGCTGTTTAATAAAGAGCAAAATACTCTTATTTATTATCCAATAGGCAGATATGGTGAGCATTACCAAGTGCCTTTGGGTGTGATTTCTATTGGTGAAAGTGCATTTAGAAATTCAAATTTAAAGAGTATAGATTTAGCTGAAACTCTAACAACAATTGAGGATAGTGCTTTTTATGGTGCTAAAATTGAAGGCATTGACTTGCCTGATAGTTTAACCACTGTTAGTGGTAGTTCGTTTGTTGGTGCATATTATCTACGTTTTATAAGAGTAACGGATAATAATCCGAATTTTTCTAGTGTAGATGGAATTTTACTTAACAAAGAAAAAACAATTATTATTGCTGTTCCAAATAAAACAAATGGAGTTTTTTCGATACCAGAAGGAGTAATAAGTATTGTTGGTGGAGATATTAACCCAACATTTACATCAAACCATAGCATTACTAATTTAACAATACCTAGCAGTGTGCTCAATATTGATAATGATGCACTAAAACAGTTAATAGCTTTAAAAGAAATACATGTATCATCTGATAATCCGAATTTTTCTAGTGTGGACGGAGTTTTGCTTAACAAAGAAAAAACTACAATATTAAAATTACCAGTATATAGAAGTAATGATAGTGACTACACTGTTCCAGAAGGAGTTACTCATATAGCAGGCGGCGACAACCCTGTGTTTGGATTGCCTAATAACTTTAAAAATATTACCTTGCCTAGTACCTTGCTCACTATGGACAGCGATGCTTTTGCGAACTGTTATAATTTAACTTCAATAAATGTATCTGAGAACAACCCGAATTATTCAAGTATAGACGGAGTATTGTTTAATAAAGATAAATCTGTATTAACTTATTATCCGAGTAATAAAGGGGCAATATACCAACTGCCAAAAGGGGTTAGTACGATTTCTTCAAATGCTTTTTCATCGGGAAATAGATTAGAAGTCTTAATTTTAAATGACGATGTAACAAATATTGAAGAAAGAGCATTTGAGTACAATTCTAGCTTAACTCATATTTACATTCCTGAAAACAACCAATATCTAAAACAGTACTGTATAGATAATTTGTTAAATTACATAGAATATTCTGATGGAAAAGTTCCAATAATACAAAATAATGTGTATACAATAAATGTAGATGGAGTTGATATAGACTTTAAAGTGCTCAGCCTACCAACAGATACTGAGAGTGGTACCGTACAAGTTGGCGGCGGAGCTGTTGCAATAGATACTTTAACCACAGGTGCTATAAATATACCGAGTACAGTTTTTATTGATAATACTAACTTTAGTGTAGTAAGTATTGGAGAGAGTGCTTTTGTTGGGTGTGAAGAGATAACAAGTGTATCAATACCTAATAGCATAACTGACATAGTTTCAATTTCGTATATTAATCCATTTAACGGTTGCGAGAACTTAACCGAAATAATAGTAGCTAGTGATAATTCGAATTATTCAAGTGAAGACGGAGTATTACTTAGTAAAGACAAAACAGTTATTCTAATATGTCCACCAGGTAAAACTGGGGATTATAGTATTCCTGAGACTGTCTATTCTTTTGGACAAAGTTTTGCACCAATTGCTTTTCAAGGCTGCGATAGGCTAACAAGCATATCAATACCTGCTAGTGTAACTTATTTGCCTTGGTATATTTTTAAAGGTTGTTCTAGTTTAACAAACATAAGCATACCATCTAGTATTACTTCAATAGGTAGGGGTGCATTCCAAAATTGTAGTAGTCTGCAAAGCATAACAATTCCTAGTCTAGTTACTGAACTTGATACTTTTACTTTTGAAGGGTGCAACAGCTTAAGAGAGATAAATGTTGATAGCGATAATGCAAATTTAATAAGTATTGATGGAGTATTATATTCAAAAGACGGAAAAAGACTTCTTATTTACCCATCTGGAAAAACAGATGAATCTTACTCCATAGAAGAAAGCGTTGAAATTATTGATTTTTCTGCATTTATAAATAATAGCAATTTGATTAGCTTAAATATTCCTAAGGCAGTAAAAGAAATTGGAAGCTTATCAGGAATGGGCGAGAGTGGCTTTTTTGATGGTTGCACAGCATTAGAAGAGATTAATGTAGAAGAAGGCAGTTCTTATTACACTAGCGAAGACGGAGTGTTATTTAAAGGTATTTATACATCTGGTCGTACGCTAATGTTATATCCATATGCAAAACCTGGTAACACATATATAGTGCCGCAGTTTGTTTCAACAATAAACGATAGTTCATTAGCGTATGCCAAAAACTTGACAGATATTGCTTTTTATCCTTCTGTTTCAGATATTAATGCTCAAAATAATAGTTGGGACAGTAGACAAAATATATACATTCCTTCTAATAGCACATACTTGAAGGATTATTTTGCAAATACTAAATCGCAAGTTTCAGAATATGAATATAAGTTTGACTATCAAGATAGCTACAAAACTATTAATGTAGAAGGTATTGAAATAGGTTTCAATATTATTTTAGCTCCTACTCCTTTGTCAAATGGTAAAGTAGAGATAGGAGTATTCAGAATTGGAATGGGAAATGAGTATCCTTCAGAGGCGGTAGACCCTTCAGTACTATCAGGGCATTATAACATACCTGCCACTGTAGAAATTGATGGAGATATTTACGAGGTAGCTGAACTAGGAAGCAGTTTATTTGGAGAAGCAAGCGCCCTTACTAGTATAACTATACCTAAAACTGTAACTTATATCGACGGTGCAGCATTTTCAGAATTAGAAAATTTGAAATCTATAGAGGTATCAACTGAGAATAAAAATTACACATCGGTAGACGGAGTTTTATATAGCAAAGATAGGACAAAGATTATTTTTTACCCAGCAGCAAGAGAAGGCAGTTCGTACATTATTCCTGAAGGTGTAGCGGATATACTATATGCGTTTACAAATGCTAAAAATTTAGTAAGCATAAATATTCCAGCAAGTGTTGTACATAACGGAAATAGTGCGTTATTTAATGGTTGTAGCTTGTTAAGTGAGATTATAGTAGCCCAAGCAAACCAAACACTCTCAAGTGAAGACGGAGTACTATACAATAAAGATAAAACAACCATTGTTAAATTCCCTGAAGGTAAAACAGGAGAGTTTAACATGCCTGATAGTGTAGAAGCTAACTTTACTACTGAGTACGCATTAAGTAACTGCGAAAATTTAACCGCTATTAATGTAAGTGATAATCATCCTAGCTATTCAAGCATAAACGGAGTGCTATACAATAAAGATGAAACTGAGCTTCTTATTTATCCATCAGGCAAAGCAGGAGATTATACTATACCTGAGAGCGTAACCAGTGTAAATCATTCTGCATTTAGTAACGGTAATAAGATAACTAGCCTCAATATTCACGATAATATTGCAAACCTTTCATGGTACAGCAATAGAGTTTTTACATCAAACACTGCCATTAATGTTAATGCTACAAACTCAAACTATTCAAGCGAAGACGGTGTGTTATTCAATAAAGATAAAACCGAACTAATTGCATATCCTGCTGGTAAAGTAGGTGGTTATACAATTCCTGACGGTGTAAATAAAATAATGTGGGGTGCATTCCAAAACAGTATTAATTTAACAAGCGTGAGTATTCCAGATACTGTAGTAGAAATTCAAGACGTTAGTTTTGCTAACTGTACTAGCTTAAGTGAAGTTACTATACCTGATAGCGTGACAATATTGGCTTGGAGTGTGTTTAGTAATTGTGACGCCTTAACAAGTGTAACAGTACCCGGTAGTGTAAACGAATTGGGTCTGTATGTATTTGCTCATTGCGACAATTTAGTTGATGTTACAATATTAGAAGGAGTTACTAGAGTTGATGATTTAGCGTTTTATGACAGCAATAAATTAGAAAGCGTGACAGTGCCGAATAGTGTTACCTATGTTTCTGACATTGCATTTAAATATTGTGATAAATTTGATACTATGCTTATTCCTGTTGGTAATGAGTTATTAAAACAATATTGCATCAACAATGGTTTTGACTACAATTACCCTACAGATGTAGTACCTGAAATAGGGGGTACAGGGGCAACTGATTTAGCACCTGAAATTCCAAAAAATGATATATCAGACATATTTACTGAAGAAGACTTAATAGGCGGAGAAGATTTAAAAGTAAAGCTAGATGTAAATAAGGTAGAAGAGAGTACAGTAACGCCTGAAGAGAAAGTAGCAATAGATAGTAAGATAGAGGATTTTATTAAAGCAGAAGGAACAGGCACGGTAGCTGTTGCACAATTACTGGATATAGATTTAAAGAAAACAGTAGGAGCAACCGAAACAGCAATTACAGAGTTAACTAAGGCTATAAGAATAACTCTAACTATACCTTCTGAATTAATAATAGAGGGTGTTGAATATGTTGTAGTAAGGGTGCATAATGGTGTAGCAGAAGTTCTTGAAGATTTGGATAATGACCCTAATACGATTACTATTGAGACTGACAGATTCTCAACTTACGCATTAGCTAGTGTTAAAGCAAGGTTGTTAGGTGATGTGAACGCTAGCGGAACAGTAGATATTAGCGATTCAACTGAAATAGCTAATGTAGGAAACTACAATAAAACCAAAACTGAAGCTGGTGTAGATGCTTATACAGACTTAAATGATGACGGTGTTGTTAACTTTTTAGACGTTGCTATTTCTAGAAATAGTAGTAATTTCGGTAAAAGTGATTAAATAGAAATTACTACTTATACCGATTAAAACTTGCAGTCATTGTTTTTTTAAAAATACTAAAACAAAACACATCACCCTTCCTCATAAATTCGTATACTTTCAGCACTTTCTTCTTAAACTCATAACTGTATTTTCTCACAAAAACCCGACCTCACAAAAGTTGAATTCTTAGGTTTAACTTTTGTGAGGTCAAATTATTATTATTGCTTGAATTTAATTAAAATAGTATTGATAAATAAAATTGTTTATGATACAATGATTAAAATGTGCATATTGCACAACGAAGTATTGAAAAGAAGTAAAATGAAAGGAATGTAACCAAATGAGAAACAAAACTAAGATGTGGTACGATTTTAACGTTATATCCAAAAACAAAGAGAAACCCCATGCAATAAATATGCCCTACGCTAGCGAGGACACAAGCGGTGAATCTCCTTAAGGACAAAGAGTGCTTTGTAAACATATATTTTGAGACAAAAGAGGACACTGCATGGGCAAAAAGAGGGCATATAGTTGCCTTTGAGCAAATTGAACTTGCCAAGGCAATGCTTAAAATAAGCGAGGGTGTAAACTCTGATAAGCTTGTTGTAAGCGATAAAGATAAAATAATTTGCGTGAAAAATGAACTTATAAGTGCAGAAATATCAAAAGAGACAGGCTTTATAACAAAACTTAACATAAACGATAGAGAGGTTATAAAGGCGAATACTACCTATAAACAAGAGTTTATTATTAAGTAGTTTGCAAGTCTGAATTGCTGTAAGAATGTAGCAAACTATGAAATTATGCAAGAAAGTGAGATTAATATGGATACAA
>CAYJEZ010000071.1:0-13018 GCA_964369215.1 uncultured Eubacteriales bacterium | reverse complement strand
GCCATAATAGTCAGAGTTTTTTCTCTTACATCAACAAAATTTTCTATAAGCTCTATTTCGCTTAAACTAACATCTGCCTCGATATTATCAGTGCTTATATCTTCACTGCTTGCTAAACTAGGGTTTGACTGTACTGACTCTAAGTTTTCCATTAAAGTAGGCTCACTTGTGCAAGAACTAAAACTTAAAACAGTACATAAAAAAAATGTTACTATTAAAAACTTTTTCATAAGCAACCTCCTTTTATAGCTATGCAATAACTTAGATAATAAAAAAATTAAGTTTATATTTAATAAAAAATATCAACAATTTTCTTCTTTATCGTTTACATCCTGTAAATTAATTGTAATGTGTAAAATCACTAAAGTCAATAGTTATTTTAACCAAATAAGAATTGTGAACTAACTATAAGCATTCCAATGAATAATATTTATAATTAGAAATTGGTTGCATGCAAAGGCACTCTCAATTGATAAATCTAACACTACGAAACCAACAAATGTATCCCAATTCATAAAAATTTTTTAACCTTGAAGACTATAAGAACAAAATAAAAGTTAATAAACGTAATGTCCATAGCTATAAAAATATAAAGCAATATTTTACTAATTTTCATAAAATATTGCTATTATTTTTTTCCTCATTTAAAAAAATATTAATTCAATAATAAAAAGAAATAATATTTTACTAAAAAGAATAAATTTAACTTATTTACAATAATAATAAAAATGTATACAATTTATTCATACATTATAAATAAACAAGGAGGGGAAGTATTTGAAAAAGAAAAAGTTTATTTCATATATGAAGATGAACTATGATATGTATCTTCTCTTAATTCCAGGGTTAGTTTTCTGTTTCATTTTTTTCATAGTTCCACTGTATGGGCTTGTTCTTGCTTTTAAAGATTATAATATGTTTGCAGGCTCAACACCTTTTTTATCTATACTAGAAAGTGAGTGGGTAGGTTTTGAACACTTTAAAAACATTTTTTCAAGGTCTGATTTTAAAGATGCTTTTGCTAACACAATTATTATTAGCTTAATGAAAATAGCTTGTGTTTTTCCACTGCCTATAGCCTTTGCAATTTTGTTAAACGAGATTAAAAGCATACGTTTTCAACGAGGACTTCAAGTAATTGTTTATTTGCCACACTTTTTGTCATGGGCTGTGGTTTCTGGACTATTTGTTTCAATGCTTGGCTCAACAGGTATGGTTAACACTCTTTTAGATTCGTTCGGTTTTGATAAAGTACAATTTTTAACCGATAACAGCGTATTTAGGTGGGTTCTTATTTTCTCAGACGCATGGAAAGAAGTTGGTTGGAGCTCTATTATTTATTTTGCGGCAATTGCAGGGCTTGACCAAGAATGCTACGAAGCTGCAGAGGTTGATGGTGCAACCAGAGTTCAGCAGATTTTCTACATAACAATTCCAGGCCTAGTTCCTACAATAGTTTTAATGCTTATTATGAGAATAGGCAGTATACTAGATGCAGGTTTTGCACAAATATTTGCTATGTATAACCCCACAGTTTACGAAAGCGCAGATATTATAGGAACTTATATATATCGAATTGGCTTAGGTAAAATGGACTTTAGCACAGGTACTGCAGTAGGTTTGTTTAACTCTATTATTTCACTTGTGTTAGTTATAGGTTCAAACTTTGCCTCTAAAAAATTATCTGGTAAAAGCATATGGTAAAGGAGGAAGAGAAATGCATAAGAAGAAATTTAATTTTTCTGCTTTTAGTCTGCTAAACATCACATTGCTAATTATATTTGGAATTATAACTCTACTGCCTATTTTGCATGTTGCCTCAAAGGCAATAAGCGGGCAAGGACCTGTTGTAAGCGGAGATATAACCTTTTATCCGCAAGATTTTCAACTTGATACTGTATTGTATGTTTTGCAACAGCCCGAATTTTTAAACGCATTTTGGGTTTCACTTAGGGTTACAGGTTTTGGAACAATATTTGCAATGATAATTACTGTTATGACAGCCTATCCGCTTTCAAAACCTAAGCTAAAGGGCAGAAAAGTGTTTTTATACTTTTTTGTTGTGGTAATGCTTTTTAGGGCAGGTATGGTTCCTAACTATTTATTATTCAGAAGTTTAGGATTAATTAATACTATCTACTCACTTATTTTTGCTGCTATGTTCTCTGTTTTTAATATGTTTATTGTTAAAAATTATTTTGAGTCACTGCCTGAGAGTGTAGAGGAAGCAGCCAGAATAGACGGCGCTAATAACATTACTACTTTATTTAAAATTGTTCTTCCTATGTCTGCTCCTGTTCTTGCAACTGTTACACTTTTTTATTCTGTTACTTATTGGAACGATTATTTTGCAGGTGTTATGTATATTACCGACCCAAAACTTAAGTCTTTACAACAATATTTGTACGATTTAATCCGCTCTTCTATGAATGTTTTCGATGCTTCAGGAACTGTTGTAAATATAGACGATGCCATGAATTTAAGTGGAGAAACAGTGCGAGCTGCAACCATTGTTGTATCTACCTTGCCTATATTAGTGGTTTACCCTATGCTACAAAAACACTTTGTAAAAGGTGTTACAATAGGCTCTGTAAAAGGTTAGTGGCTCATTTTAGCGTAACTTTCTAACCTTTATTCTCTAACTCGTAAAACAACTATCCTATAAACAATATTTCAAATATCATCAGTTTGTTGGTGATTATATAAAGCTAATAAAGAAAGGAAGTCATTATGAAAAAACTATTCACATTAATCTTAGCAGGCCTACTAACAGCTTCTGTAGTCGCTTGTAGCACACCTGCAGAAGACACGGGGGGAGAATCTTCTACTACAACCGACAACTCTTCTTCTACACAAAACAGTGAATCTGAGACAAGTGAGGCCGAACCATCTGTTTTAGACGGAGAAAAACCAGTACTTAAAATTCTTTACCCTTATATGTCCTTTGACCCATACGAACAACCAGGAAAGGCATTGTCTGATGAACTATCGGGTTATGAAACAGAGTGGTATTTATTACCTGCTGAAAATTCAGTAGAAAAATTAATGCTTGAAATATCAGGCGGTGCAGAGTATGATTTGCTTAAAACTACGTCCACAAGTGGTTATGGTCAGCTTGTAAGCCAAAACGCTCTTATGGATATATCTGGCTTACTAGAAGAGCACGGCGATTTCATAACATCACAAATAAGTGATTTGGGCTGGACAGCTACCACTTCAGAAGACGGAGCAATTTACGGTATTCCACATGAGGAATACGGCTTGCCAAGAGATTCTGAAGATGCTTTTGGCCTTATTAAAGGTGGTATAGGCTTTAGAAGCGATGTTCTTGAAGAAATTGATGCCGAGTTGCCATCTAATTTAGACGAGTTTTATGATGTACTTGTACAAATTAGAGATGAACTTGGAATTATTCCTCTTACAATAACAAAAACAGAGGCCTTATTCCCTGCTATTCTCTCTGCATTTGGAATGGGAGACCCAGAGTGGTATGATGTAGACGGTGTGTATACTCCAAGAATTAAGCACCCACAAATGGTTGATTATCTAGCATTTATGCAAAAACTTTACAGCGAAGAATTAATTGATGCAGATATGGCTATTAATGCAACAGAGAATATGCGAGAAAAATTCACTACTAAAAACGCAGGTGCTTCAAGGCTGTTCTTCTGGGATTTACCATCTTTGGTAGATGCTTTGTACGCAAGTAATCCTGATGTTAAAACTCCTATAGTAGGTTATTTAGCACCTGGTTCAGAAGAAGTTGCAGATATTTATGCAAGTCGCGGAGCATTAAATGCTCACTGTATACCTACATATACATCACCCGAGAATGCAGCACATGTAATAAACTACTTAAATATTTTATCAGACCCTGAAGTATTTAGAGAGATATACATAGGTGAAGAGGGTGTATCTTACGAAGTTATAGATGGTAAATATTTCCCATTATTCCCAGCGTTTGATGAATTCCAAAACTCAGATAAATTTGTTGCTGTAACAGAGCAAAACATAGGCTTTGAAATGTGGCAAGCAAGAGCAAGAAAAACCCCTGAAATGGCTGAAACCTATGAGCAAATGAACGGCAACATGGAGCAATATAATTGGATGGCTTTTGGAGAAAAATATGCATTCTCTCAAGATGTAGTTCAAGAAAATCGCACCTCACTTAACACATATGTAGCCGACAACATGCTAAAAGCTATTGTTGAAGGTACAGATCCACAAACAGCTATTAATGAAATGATAACAGAATGGGATGCTACAGGTGGTTTAGAGTATGAAGCCGCAATGCAAGAGTGGTATGATGAAAATAAAGATAACATTGAGTAGTTAATCTAAATAACACTTTTACCCTATGCAAATTTATTGTATAGGGTAAAAGTATAGATTTCACTTTGAAAGGACATAAATTATTATGAGCACTGTTTGCATAGATAAAAAAGAAATAGAACTTATAAGAGGTTATGATGTAATAGTGGTAGGTGGAGGTACGGCGGGTGCCTTTGCAGGAATTTCTGCGGCTAGGCAGGGGCTAAAAGCTATAATTATAGAGGAACTTGGCGGACTAGGCGGCTCTGCAACCGCCTCTTTAGTTACTCCTGTTATGTCTTCTTGCATTCCTAATAATACTGCACATTGCAGTATTGCAAGAGAGCTTAATATAAAATTGATAGATATAAATGCCTCTGACGATAAGCATTATTTTGACCCTACAATGTTACAAATTGTGTTAGAAGAGCTAGCTTTAGAGAGCGGTTGTGAGCTTTTGTACCACAGCACTCTTATTGATGTTAAAAGAAGTGGTTCAGATATAGAATATGTCGTTATCCACAATAAAGACGGACTAAAAGCATACAAGGCAAGCTACTACATAGATGCTACAGGTGACGCTATTTTAGCCGATTTATGCGGAACATCATACACTGTTGGAAATAAAGATGGGGTAAATCAACCTGTATCTTTAAGATTTGAAATGGCTAATATTGATTTTGAAAAGTTTCAAAAATTCATGACAGATTTAGGTTATAAGGGTAGAGAAAAATACTTTGCACACAACACCCCAGGCATGAGGGAGGTTATTGATAAAGCGTATGAGGACAATATTTTAACCAAGCAAGACTCTATATATTTTCAAGCCTTTGGTATGCCGGGCAAGCATAGCTCTATGAACTTTAACTGCCCTGAGCTTACAACAAAATCAAATATAGTAGATGCTAAGTTTTTAACCCAAAAACAAATTGAGGGCAGGCGAGCAATTTTAAGGATTTCAAAGTTTTTAAGTTTAAGAATACCTGGCTTTGAGAACGCTTATATAACGCATATTGCGCAAATGGTTGGAATAAGAGAGTCTCGCAGAATAAACGCTGAATACATGCTTACAGCAACAGATATTTTAAGCTATAAAAAATTTGATGATGCTGTGGTTGACTCTAACTACCCTGTAGATATACATGGACTCGATGATTATACCGCTGGCGTGTCATACGATAAAAAAGTGCCACAAAATGAGCGGTTTTGGCAAATTCCTTTTAGGGTAATGCTTCCAATTGAGACGGACAACTTGCTTGTAGCAGGCAGAAGCTCGGGTTTTGACTTTATAGCACAGTCAGCTGCAAGGGTGCAACACTCTGTAAGGGCCATGGGAGAGGCCGCAGGTATTGGAGTAAGCATAGCAAAAAAAGAAAACAAAAAAATAAAAGATATAGACTTTAGCAAAATAAATGAAGCAATGAGAACAAACGGAGACAAAATTTAGTTGTCTTTATAAAATTGGGGGTTAATTATATGAATTATGATTTAGTTATTATAGGTGGAGGTTTTACAGGTGTTGCCGCTGCTATTTCTGCATCAAGAGAGAACTTAAAAGTGCTTTTAGTAGAAAAAGGGAACAGCTTAGGTGGCGCAGCAGGTATGGCTCTTGTAAACCCTTTTATGCCTACCCACACTACTATAGACGGCAAATTAAGCAATTTATCTCAGGGACTTTATCTTGAGATAAGAGAAGAACTTTATGCTTTTGCCGAGAAATACCACGGAAATCGTAAATATAAAGAGATAAGAACCTTTAGCGAGGAATATTTAAAACTAATTTTAAATAGGTTGTGTATCAAAAATGGCGTTGAGTTACTCTTTAACACAAGGCTTGTAGATGCTGTAAAAGAAGACATAAAACTTACAGCCGTTAAATTAGCTAATAAATCAGGTATAAGCACTGTAAGTGCAAAATATTTTGTAGATGCCACAGGTGACATGGACTTAGGTGTAATGAGTGGTTGTGATTACTCATTAGGCAGAGAGGCAGACTCGCTTTGCCAACCTATGACTTTATGTTTTAGGCTAGCAAATGTAGACCCTGAGAAGTATATAAAAAATAAACCTATAATAAACGAGAAATACCAAGAGTTTCAAAAGGCAGGCAAAATAAAAAACCCAAGAGAAAATGTGCTTATTTTCAGGACACTTGCTGACAATATACTTCATTTTAACACTACAAGAGTAGTAAAAAGAAACCCTGTAGATGCGAAGGATGTAACTATAGCTGAAATAGAGGCAAGAGAGCAAGTATTTGAGATATACGACTTTTTGCGTGAGAATATTGAGGGATTTGAGGACTGCATATTAATTTCCACAGCATCTGAAATAGGAGTTAGAGAGAGCAGAATGTTAAGAGGAGAATATGTGCTGACACAAGAAGATATTGTTGCTTGCAAAAAGTTTGATGACTCTATAGCAGTAGGAAACTACGATATAGACATACATAACCCAGAGGGAAGCGGTACAAGCCACTACTATTTCCCACAAGGCGAGTACTACTCTATCCCGTACAGGTCCCTTTTACCTAAAGAGCTTGATAATTTGTATATTGCAGGTAGATGCGCCTCTGCAACACATGAGGCTCAAGCGTCTATAAGAATTATGCCAATAGTTTGCTGTATGGGCGAGGCTGTAGGCTTAGCCGCATCAATTGCTTGTAAAAATAACGTAAGTACTAAAAATGTAGACATCACTCATCTTCATCAGCTACTTGATAAATACAAAGCAAGATACAAATAGAAATAAAAAATCCTATTTTCATTCACCACATGTGTTTGAAAATAGGATTTTTTTCACTTTACTTTTATCCAACAATCAGGATTTAATTTAGCCTCAAGCATAGCCTCTCTTATTGCCATTAGAGCTATAGTATCGCCTGCTTTTATAGGTGCTACACCTGTGTTAAAAAACTTTACCATAGCTTTAATGAAAAATTTAAACATGTCCGACTCTACTTTTAAAGACTCAAACTTCTCCTCATATTTAACATTCATACAAAAACTAGGAATAGCCACATCAAAAGTAAGGTTGCTTATTTTACCGTCGCTCCATTTTATTACAACTTGCTCTGTCCCTTTAAAGCTAGTGTACATCACTTTATCGGCATTCGATTTAACAAGCATGTAAACCGGCTCTAATTGGTGTATAATGTATTTATCAAATGTGCTTCCTCCACCAAAGCTATACACTGCATCTACGCCTATGTTGGCAAATTCATCATACTCTGTAGCATATCTTAAGGCAGAGCTTGAAAACACAGGAGTTTTATTTTTATCTGCTATTTCAAAAAGCCTTATTGCTATCTCTTTTGAGTCTGCAAATGTTTTATCTACATAAGTTGGTTTTCCTGAGCTAAGTGGTATTTTGCACAATTCCTCATGCATTTCAGAGTTATCGGGCGACAAAACAATTAGGCAGTCACTTTTATTCACAACTTCTTCTATAGAGCTTAAAAGCTGTATCCCATTCTTTTGCGCCCACTCTTTATTCGTCATTGGGTTTGGTAAAGGTGAATCTATTTTACCATAAGCATAGCTTACCTTGTACTCACCACCAGTGGCATCTTCTATCCATTTTGGGTAATTATTTGAGTGCCACTCATCTAAATAATAATCAATAAAACCGATTGACTTCATTATAATGACCATCCTTTTTTGATTAGTTGCAATGTTTTGTACGGTTTTGTATTGCGGGCAATCTCGCAATACAAAATTCAAATCGTAAGATTTTAAAGCACAAAACGTTACCCAAACTAAACTTAAGTTTAGTTATTGAAAATATATTTTCAAACTATTCACCTCTTTATTCAGTCAAGAGCTACCTCTTTGTGAGACTCTGCAGAGTCGTACATAGCTTGCATCATTTTAGATGTTAAAATAACAGTGTCTATATGAGAAGCTAGCTTTTTACCACTTTTAATGCAGTCTACAAAGGCGTCAATCTCATTTTGGAAATGATTGTTTGTTTGATAAGAAAACTCTGTAGAGCTTAACATATTATTTTTTGTAGAATAGAACTTGAAGTCAGCTCCGTACTGTAGCCTAATTCCACCTTTATCTCCTATAAAGTCAATAAACATCTCGTTCTCGCCTATATTTTGTGCCCACGCACCGTTAAATGTAATTATAGGTCCGTCGGTTCTTACCATACCTGTTACAGAGTCGTCAACATCATATATTCCATCTGTTTTAGGAGGGCCTGCCCACATTTTTGTAAAAACATAATCGCTTATATTTTTGCCAAGCACACTAAATTGCTCTGCAGAAACTGTCTTAGGTGTAGGGTCGCCACAACAGTACATTACTATATCAAAAAAGTGGACTCCCCAGTCTATTAGCACGCCGCCACCAGCTATATCTTTTGTTGTAAAAGCTCCTCCTATTCCAGGTATAGAGCGGTGACTTCTAAAACTTACATAAACATGGTAAACATTACCAAGCTCGCCACCCTCTATAAGCTCTTTAATTTTGTTAACACCGTCGTTAAACCTGTTAACGACACCTATATTAAGGATTTTACCTGTTTTATTTTGAGCCTTTTTCATTTTTAAAGCCTCTTGGTAAGTTCTTGCAGCTGGTTTTTCACAAAGAACATGCTTGCCTGCATTTAAAGCATCAATAGATATGCTTGCATGGCAATTATTAGGTGTACAAACAGACACAGCCACTACCTCGTCGTCTTGTAAAACTTCTTTATAGTCAACTATAGCAGTACCACAACCATATTTCTCTACAGCTTCATCAGCTCTCTCTTTAATAATATCGCAAAAATATTTGATTTCTACTTCGCTGTTGTTCTTGTAGGATGGAATATGCGCTGAGTTGGCAATTGTACCGCAACCTATAATTGCAATTTTAATTTTACTCATTATAAAAACCTCTCTTATATATAGTTTAATATACTTATATTTTATCTCTTTTGATTGAATTTTTCAATAGTTTTGTGTGATTTCAGTATAAAAATTATTAAGAAATAATCGCATGTTTTCGACACCTAAATTATAATTTTCTATAATCGTCATAGGGTACTTTTATACTTATAAGAGTATATTCATTCAACTTAGACTCAATGTTAAAATAATGATTATCTCCATAAAAAGACTTTAATCTCTCCATTATGTTATAAATACCATAACCACCTTTTTTAGAGACATTTTCCTTTTCATCGTGCATAAGCTTAACTATATTATCTTTGCTTATACCTCTGCCGTTGTCCTTAATAATTATTTCTATCATATCATCTATTTTCTTAAAACTTAAAAGTATTTCAGGCTTGTCTATAGCCGATTCTCTTATGCCGTGTATAATGCTGTTTTCTACTATAGGTTGTAACATAAGCTTCAAAATACCAAAATCTTTTATTTCTTCATCAATTTTGCATATTAGATTAATTTTAGTTTTAAACCTTAAATTTTGCAAATCAACATAAAGCTGAGTAAGAGTAAATTCATCCTGAACTGTTATAAAATCTTCTCCCCCACTTAAAACCAACCTGTAAAACTTTGACATTTTAATAACTATATCACACACATCTTTATCATTGTTTTTTTGTGAAATCCAGTAAATTAAGTCTAGTGTGTTATATAAAAAATGAGGATTTATTTGAGCTTGTAGTGCCTTTAATTCAAAATCTTTAAGAGATTTACCCGTCTCATACCTTTGGCTTAAAAGTAAGTTCATTTCCTCAACCATATAATTAAAGTTGTTCTCAAGTTCCCCTATTTCGTCCATAGAGTTTATTGTACACCGTACGCTTAAATCTCCATCACGAACTTTTTTCATTTGCCCAACTAAGTTGGTAAGGCTTTTTGTGATGTAATTAGAGTAGGCCGTAGCTGCTAAATATGTTAAAATCATCACAGATAAACCAATAATAATAATATTTATAATTGAAGAGGTATAAGCTGAAAATAACTCATCTTCATCTGTTATCAAAGCAAACTTCATTCCGTTTTCCAGTTGTTCTGAGACTACTATAAATTTATCTGCTAATGACTTATAACTGTTTGCTTCTATTTGCTTAATATTAGCTTCATACTCGTTCATGTACTTACTAACACTTAATGTATCTGAGTAAAGATATTTATTTTCATTATCAATGAAAACTATATCAGTTTTATCATGATTATAAAAATCTCTGACAGTACTTATCACATCAGACATAGGAATATCAACACAAGCAGCCCCTACAATTTGATTTGAAGTGCTTTTTATAGGAGTGTAAGCAGAAATTACAAAATTTGTGTCATACAATGAATATGTAAACTCCAAAGGATTACTAAAATATATAGGTCTTAATCCAGACTCAAAACCCTTAAAAAAACTTTCTTCTTCAATTAATGACAACGGAAACATATCAACAGTTCTATTTGAATATGGTATTTTATCATCTATATAAATTTTAACCAAATAGTTTTCTCCAAAAAACATATAGTTATTAAGTATATCTTGAATTTCTTTAATTTCTAAAAACTGATTAAAAGAGCCTTGTGTTTCAAACGCTGACGAAAGAATTTGTTTAAGATTAGGATTATGCGAAATTGAAGCAACTGAGTTGTGCATTTGCTGAAAATTTTCGTTTATACTTTCTACTGCATGTGCCACTGAAAGAGCCGTTGTGTTTCCTATTTGGTCGGTTGCAGAGTTGTTAATGTTGAGCGTATAATATATTTGCAAAATAATGGTTGGTAAAAAACCAAAAATTAAATAGAAAATAAGTATCTTTTTTTTAAAAGACATTCCATTGTAAGCAAAAGAAAAAGACATCAAGAACATTCACCTCAGCTTAATAAAGTTTTAGTTTAGTTTACTATAAATGAGTATTTCTGTATGTTGTAGGATTTTGATTATAATATTTTATAAAAGCTTTTGTAAAATAGTTTTGGTCGGAGTATCCAATCTTCTCTGCTATTTCATAAATTTTCATGTCAGTTTTTGTCAAAAAAACATGTGCATTAATCATTCTTATTTCAAGAATAAACTTGTTAATTGTCTTTCCTGTATTTTTTTTATAAAGATGACATAAATATGACGGTGTAACATGAACGTGTTCTGCTATTTTTGTTATGGAAATATCGTGGTTGTAGTGTTCCTGAATATACTCCTCCACGTTGTATAATATTCTACCTAAATTATCAAGCTTAACAGAATTCGTGATATATTCATCTAAATAAATAATAAACAAATTTAACATAGAAGTTAAATCTCTTAGCACTTTAATCCTGTTGCATTTCTCTTTATCTATAAAACTAAAACTAGAAAAAGTATTTACAACCTCGTTTTTAACACTTATAACACTTTCACCAGTCTTCTTCTTCATTAAATTTATATACTCTAGTATCTTTAGTTTAAAAACAGTATAATCCTTTTCTACAAATAATCTGCTTAATTCATCTATCAATTTTTCTAATTGCATAAAGTTTGTCTCAGTGTATTCTTTAAAGAAAATTATTTCTCCATAACCTTTAAAAAATACCAGTTCCGCCGCATTTTTGGCTTGACTAAAAGCCGTTGGTGCCTCGCTAATATTATAAAAAACTTTACTTGCACCAATGCATAGTTTGCCTTTTATATCTGGAAATAGATCTAAGTACGTATTAAGCCTAGCTTTGCTTTGACTCTCATCTTTTTCATCTATGTTTGCAATTACCACATACCCACAATCTATCATTGAAATTGTATATTTACCCGCAAACAAAGTGTTTGAATGAGCAATAAATGCGTTGAAAAAGTGAAATATTATTTCATCGTTCTTCACCGAATTATTCTTTATAAGCGAATCAGATACAGACTCAAAATCAATGTTGTATTTAATATATAAACATATCATTTTAGTATTTTTCATCAGTGGATTTGAATTGATATAGATACTGTTATCGCCTTGTTTAACAAAACTTAATGCTATATTGTAATTAAAAGAATTGGTATCATTGTTTATTTTCTCAAGTTTTTTCTTTGCATTGTTTACAGCGCTCAGCAACTCATCTATCTGAAAAGGTTTGAATATATAGTCTATAACTTGCAACTTTATTGCATCTTTTAAATAGTTTTTATCTGAGTGACCACTTAAAAAAATCACTTGCAAGTTAGGATACTTAGGTTGCACATGTGAAATCAGTGAAATCCCATCCATTTTAGGCATTTTTATGTCACATATAATAATATCGGTATGATTATTGTAAATAATATTCAAAGCCTCAAGTCCGTCTGAAGCAGTGCCCACAAGCTCTATATTTAGTTTACTCCAATTAACAGCACTTGATATGCCTTCACGAGTATTAGGCTCATCGTCTACAATCAACAGCTTATACATACTATTTCACACACCTTTCGCTATTTTAGTGTAATATTATACTATCTATTAATTATACATCAAATAGAATTTATTTTCAAGTATTTTAGGCCATCTATTGTGTCTACTTCAGCGAAACTACAACGTTTTGTGTGAATTTTCCATTCTCGTTCTCCCATATTTGCCTTAAATGTTAATCCGTTAGTTAACGCTTTGGCGTTTTTATTTGCAAAATTGCATAGTTGAATTTTTTGCAGAAAACAAGCGGTGCTAATTTTATTCATTTCTTTTCTATTTTAATTTTACCCTAACTATTGACAATGAGATCTTTATTTTATGGTAACTATTAAAACAACAAAAAGGGGCTGTCGCATTAAAGACATAATGCACAAATGATATGGCAGATTTGTAG
>CAYJEZ010000070.1:0-13299 GCA_964369215.1 uncultured Eubacteriales bacterium | reverse complement strand
TATTTTTGTAGTATACTAACATATTTTTGTAGTATACTAACACTTAAAAGCAAATTAGTTTCATTTTCCATTAATTATATTTTGTATTAAAAGGTTATAATTCACAAAATAAAACCTTAATCTTTAAGATTTGCGCTTAATTAAAAGCACATATCTTATATGTAGTGTTAGAAAAGATGGTCATAATAATGAAAAATTATGCAGTTATAGGCACAGGGCACTTTGGTGAAGAGCTTGCAAGAGCTATAAAAAATAGCGCTAATTGTGAGTTGGTTTTAGTTCATAGTCCGTCGCAAACTAGCGAGAATTTAGCTAAAGAGATGATAGAAATATGCAAAAAAGATGGTGTAATTTTAATGGTGGTCACATTATGCACTTTTTTGATGGTATTATGAGAATTAAGCAAATGCTAGATAATAAAGAAATGGGAGATACTTTAAGTATACACGTAGAGCGAACAGACTGGGAGGACCAACAAGCTGAGGTTAGCTGGAAAAAAATGCAAGACAAATCTGGTGGGCATCTTTTTCATCATATACACGAGATAGATATTGTGCAGTGATTGGTTGGCTTGCCAAGCAGCGTTTACGCTGTAAGTGGAAACCTAGCGCATAAAGGTAAGGGTTTTGGAGATGAAGACGACGTTTTTTTTATAACCTTATCCTTTAATAATACTGCTTTTGCTACTTTTCAATACGGCTCTGCTTTTAGAGTTTCTTCATTTAAAAGCACGATTTTTTCTTCATTTAACATCATATATACACCCTCTATATTTATTTGTTTTACTACTTTTTAGCTTAAAATTAATGTTTTTAATCAATTAATCAACCGTATTAAATCTGAACCAAAGACTTGTTGGTATTGCAAAATGCTTAGGAAAGTATCTTTGTAATTAACGAAAAGCTGTGCCATTAAAAAACCGACCTCCCAATAGTTAGAATATTAGTCTAACTATTGAGAGGTCGGTACGTTCAGAAGTGTTTTAAATCAGTATTATTTAACACTAATAAAGTAAAATTTGATTTGTTAATAAGCCCATATATATAATCAATCGAACCATATAGTCTTAAAAGTCTAGCTTAATTTCACTACCTAGCTTTGCTGATTTTACAATACCGTCAATTATTGCTTGGTTGTACATAATCTCAGCAGTAGGAATAGGAGAAACACCGCCGTCTCTGACTGCGTCAAGCACACTTCTAAGCTTAAAATAAAAGCCATTTTCTTCTTTTGATGGCAACGGAATTTCGGTCTCTAACAAGCTTCCTCCTATATTATGGAATAACTTAAGTGGCCTGTCAAAACTTCCGCTATATGCTGGTGCTGAAGGAATTTTAAGCCCTGCTTTTGTTCCTAAAATTATTGTCTCACCCATTGTGTCCATATGCATTGCCCAAGAAATTCTAAAATCAAGCATAATATCTCCCTCAAGCCTTACAAAACCAGCTGCAAAGTCTTCTACTCCGAATATCTCTGCATAATCTTGATGACCTGATTTTACATAACCGCTATACTCTGGGTTTGTACCCATGTGTGAGCTAATATAACCTGTTACAGTTAACGGTTTTGGGTAGCCAATTGCATTTAATACCATATCTAATGAATAACAGCCTATGTCTGCCATTGCACCTATTCCTGCTGTCTTCTCTTCTATAAATGTTGTACCAAACGGAAAAGGTATGCCTTCTCTTCTTCCGCCGCCTGTTTGAATATAGTACACTTTGCCTAAAGCTCCAGATTGTACTATCTCTTTTATTTTTTTCATGTTCTCATCAAATCTAGGTTGAAAACCATGAGACAATATTTTGCCGCTTCTTTTCTCTGCTGCTTCTATCTCTCTTGCCTCTTCCATTGTTACGCACATTGGTTTTTCAAGAACAACGTTAACTCCATTATCAAGTGCGTAAATTGCGCACTCTGCATGTGTTTTATTATATGTACAAACACTTACTAAATCTAAATTGTCTTTCTCGGCATCAATAAGCTCTTTATGGCTTGGGTAGTATTTTAAGTTAGTTTTATCAAAGTCATATTTGTCTGCAAAGCTCTGCGCTTTACCTTCAATTAAATCTGTCATTGCTATTATTTCAACATCTGGCATTTTTAAATACTCTGTAATGTGTGCTCCTGCTATCCAGCCTGTTCCTATTATAGCTACTTTCATTTTCTTACTCATTATTATCTTTCCTCCATTAAATTAAGTGACCAAATTTGCTTTTTAAGTTATCTATGCACTGTTTAACACCATCAAACTCTGAATATAGCTTTATACACTCATACTCTATTACAAACACTTCTGTATTAGCTTTTTCTTTGCAGAAAGTCAATATAGTCTCATAATCTACATCGTCAGTATCTGCTCCAATCATTGTTTCTTCTTTATGAGTTTTTGAGCCTGGTTTTAAATGTATAAGTTGACTACGCGTAGGCGCATCCATTATCTCTGCATTTATATCTGCTCCTCCTATTATAGCGTTACCTAAATCAAGTTGCATTACAAAATTCTCATTTGTTAACTCTCTAAGCGTGCTCCATTTGGTTTTGCCAGTTTCCTCAACAATAGTAAATTCTGACCAATGGTTATGATACCCTGTGTATAAGCCATGTTTTAAAAGCTTTTCGCTTAAAGTATTCATTTTATCAGCTGTTGCTTTAATAGCGTCATAGCTCTCTAGCATTTCTTTATCAACTCCTGGTATAATTAAATATTTATTACCTACAGTTTTATGAAACTCTATTACTTTATCAAGTTCTTCATCACTTACATCTAGCAAAGTAGTATATGGAACATGCCAACTAGAGCACCAAAGCCCTGCTTTGTTAAGTGCGTCTAAATATTCGTTTGCACTGTGGGCAGGTGCGCCTGCAAATTCAACTGCCTCGTACCCAAACTCTTTTACTTTTGCAAGTGTTGCGTATAAATCTTTTTTAAGCTCGTTTTTTACTGAGTATAGCTCTACTGAAATTGGTATTGACATAATTTTTCTCCATGCTAATATATAGTGTACTTTCTATTATGAATAGCAGGGATTTCCACCTTTCTTTTTTTATTTTTTGTAATTAATTTACCATAAAACAGTTGTCCATGCAAAATCATACGCTGCACTGTCAACTGTTTCCCAAGACTTTTTAACTAAATCAACGTCTGCACAAAGTGAGTTGTATTCTCTCTTTTCTTCTTCCCAAGGTCGACAAGTCATAGGTTTTCTTATTGAATTATCAAATTCTTCTTTATAGGTCGAAACATGTTTTTTGCGTACAAACGAACTACCGCTACTGTAAACTCCATTTTCAAGCGTATATTGCACAGCGGTTTTTAGGTTGTTCGGCTTAATATCGCTTAACATTAACGCTGTAGCATCAAGAATATAACCGCCACCGGGGGCTAACGTTTCAAAAAGCTCTTTCATATGTTTCTTAACGTCGCTTTCATCGCCTCTTGAAAGAACATCGTAAGATAAACCTCCACTTAATGAGAATTTCTCTTTTAATATCTGTGCTTTCTTAATGTCTCCCTTATCAAGGTGATATATAATAGAGTTTTGAGGCAATTCAAGCAAATCGCTGTAGTGGTGCTCCCAATTACCCTCTCCATAAAATAGAATTTGATGTCCTCTAGCTGTTATTTCTTCAATAACAGGTTTCATTGTAGGCCAGTATATTTTATCAAAAATTTCTCTACTTATTAATGGCACACAACCCCTGTGAGCCCAAAAAGTAATAGGCACATCTTTATTAGGGTCTGCCTTGGCTAAAGCATTAGCAACCATATGAGGTATTAATACCTCGCATGCTTTAATAACTTTTTCAGGGCAGTCAAAGCAGTCGTATATTAAAGGAATAAAACCTCTAAATTTATCAGCAAGAATGTCAAATGGAGCCTTAACCATGCCTGAATTTGCAGAGACTATTCCGCTTTCATATTTAAGCTTATTTGCTGCTTCGCCAAAAGAGTTCATATAATTAGCATATGCCATAGAGCCTGATATCAAAGCTAAATTATGATTAAAATCTACTTTATCTCCTGGCATATTCACTCGTGAAGACGCCCTTGAAAGCCATTTTGTCATAATAAACTCTGTAGGGTCTTTCGTAAACTCTTCATATTCACTTTCATGCATAAATAAATCTTCTTCTTTTTCAGGTTCGCTATATTGAAGCACACTATTTAAGTCTGTGTTTACACCGGGAACATGAAAGTATTTAAGCCCCAAAGATTTTCCTACTCCGTAATTTGACCATATTGCATTTAGCATCACTGCATCTATGCCTAAGTCTTGCGCTGTTTTTCTCGTTACTTCAAAAGCGCTATTATAACTGCAACCTACTTCTTGATTTGTTACTCCCATATATCTAGCAGCTGCCTCTTGTAAAAAAAACCTAATAGGAATTCTGTCAGGTGTTCCTCCATTCATCGCAGTTATGTATCTATTGTATCTTTGCTCAAATTGTTCTTTTATTTTATCACTTGAAAACATTTTATTCCCTCCCTAGAGCAAAAGCAATTATTTAATATAGATTTCCAATATTTATAAAGTTAATCCAAAACTAAGCTTTAAACTCTCCTCTTAGCTCTCTAATTATTTCATTCATATACAAATAATTCTCTGTAGGCACGTAGTCTGGAATAGAATTTCCAGAGCCAAAAGCAAATCCTCCGTGCCCTTTTGACTTAGCTACCACCTCAGTTATATAATCCTTCATAGTTGCTTTATCTGCACGGCATATCACATCTGTATCTATTCCACCAAAATTACCTATTCTGTCTCCATACTCTTCTACCCAAAACCAAAACGGTGCAATTTCATCTTCGTTAGAATGCTTTGCATCTATTTTAGCAACTGAAATAATTTCATCCATTACAGCAGTTATTTGACCACAAGAGTGATACATAAAAGGTTTGCCAGTTGAGTGAATAAGCTTAATTATCTTTGCATATTCAGGTATAATATACTTCTTAATATCATCGGGAGCTAATAAAGTAGCACTTTTAAAGCCTAGGTCGTCTCCAAAGCGGAATACACAGTAGTTGCTACCATATTTTCTTAAAAATTCTTCCCATATTTTATAGCTTACTTTACCTATCATTCTAAAAAGTTTTTCATATAGTTCAGGGTCATCTTCTTTAATATAGCACAGCCCCTCAAATCCTGTCAACTCCTGTACACTTTCAAATATGCCATTCCCGGGGCCACCTAATGCAAGCATACCATTTGGTATGCCTTCTTCTAATACTTCGTAGTAGCTTTGGTGTGATTTGAAATATATTTCAGGTATTTGCTCCCAAGGGTATTTATTAAAATCATCCATGGTTTTTATAACTGGGTCTACGTGGTTTCCTAATGCTCCACCACCGGGAAGTATCTGCCCAATTCCGCGTTCATAATTAAAAAAGTCGTAACCTACTTTTTTATAAAACCTTGCTATTCTTCTTACATATTCTACTTTATCTGCTCTGTCACCATGAAACAGACTATCTATTTCTTCTCCAAGAACCCTCTCCATATTGCCTACGCCTACACTATGCTCATACAAAGGTATTATTGCTGTCTCAATATTTCGTGTGGCATTTACAATATTTCTCCAATCAGGGCTGTATTCTTTCATAGAAGCTACCTCCTTACTTATAATCGGTTACACAATATTTTTCCATAGCACTAAAAGCTGCGTCCATATTCGCTATTGGAGTATATGGCCAAGGCTGATATAGTAATGACAGTCCGCCCTCTTTTGTGCTTAACTTAGTTACGCACTCTTTTATATGGTCATCTATATCTTTTTTACTGCCGAAAGCAGTAACATTTTGTCTATCTATATCTAAATCTATAGAAATTCTTCCTTTTACATATTTTGCAATGTTGTCTATACCATTAACTAAATCCTGCAAGTTAATTACAGTTCCACCTTTACTAATTAGTTCATCAATCAAATCCATAATATACCCGTCAGAATGCTCGTGAACTATTATACCTGCATCTTTTATAGGTTTTGTCATTTTATCGTAAATAGGAGAAATGTATCTTCTAAATTGAGAAGGGCTAAGCATTGGGGTGTTTTGCATTCCCAAGTCTTCAGGAATTGAAATGCAGTCGGGGTTTAGCTTTAAAAACTTATCTATTAATCTACAATTAAAGTCGCAAATCATATCCATTAATTCATCAAGCATTGGCTCTTCATCTTCCATGTCGTAAACTAAATTTACGTAGCCTCTTAAATCTTGTGCTCTTAAATATGTATGGCCATGTGTAAGGCTAAGTGAGAAAAACTCTGATTCTCTTGTTGTAGATGTAGAATATTTATTTAATCTGTCCCAATCTATCTTAAGCATTCCATCATTGTCTTCTGGATTAGGTGGTTTATAACCTTTAAAATTCTCCCAGTCTTCTAATGCATGTTTTACAACTGTTCCTACCATGCCTGTAGACTTTGTCTCCCAAACCGACCCCCAATAATCTGTATACGGTTTATCTTCAATTAAATGTGGGTAATTTATTTTTACATTTTCATGTCCTTTTTGCAGATTACCTTTAACAAAATTTGGGAATAATATTTTGTGCTTCAATATCATGTTTTCAAATTCTTCTATATCATAGCCAAATTTTGCCCAGTCTAAGCCTACAAACCCACAAGATATCGGAATCCAATCAGGCTTTTGTTTTTTCCATGCTCTAATTTTATTTTCACGCTCATTCATAATAATATAATCCCTCTCTTTATAAAAACTTAAGTATAATTTAAACGGAATAAATATTATTGTTATTATTAAAAAACAACTTATTTATTCCGCTAATTTTAACCTTTTATTGACCCTACCATTACACCTTTTACAAAAAACTTTTGTATAAATGGATAAATACATAATATTGGAACTGTTGCAACTATTATTGTACAATACTTTAACAGTGCTACATGTAAATTTGTAGTTCCTGTTGCAGTGGTACTAGACCCAGCTGTCATTGTGTTTGTGTCGCCTGCTAGCAATATTTCACGAAGAATAAGTTGTAAAGGATATCTATCTCTTTCATTTAAAAAAAGCATCGCATTAAACCAAGAATTCCAGTGACCAACAGCGTAAAACAGAATTAAAACAGCAACCACCGGCACTACTACCGGAGTAATAACTTTAAATAAAATAACAAAATCGTTCGCTCCGTCAATTTTTGCAGACTCTTCCAGTGCGCTAGGTACTCCTATTATAGCTGTTCTCATAATAATTACATTGTAAGCAGACAACGCTACCGGTATAACTAACGACCAAAAACTATTCATAAACCCCAAACTAGTTACAGTTAAATAAAATGGTATTAAACCACCATTAAAAAACATAGTGAATGTTATCATCATCATAATTGGCTTTGAGAATACACTTCCTCTTCTTGAAGTTACGTAACCTGCCAATAATGTCATAATAATATTTATAAATGTACCCACTACCACAATTAATATTGTATTAGTATAACCTGTAAATATTGCAGGGTCATTAAATACTAGTTCATATCCTTTTGTGTAAAACCCCAAAGGCATTAATATTATTCCTTCATGTTGCGCCAACGAAACAGGGTCGCTGAATGAAGCAAATAGTACATGCATCATCGGAATAATACATGCTAACGTGATAATAAGCAAAATAAATATATTCAGTACATCAAAAAAGTTAAAAGGATCTGCCAAATAAGCTTTATTCTTCTTAAACATAACTACACCCATATACCAACGCCTTACAATATACAGCATTGGTTCCTTTCTTTATATATATTATTTTTACCACAAGCTAGATTCAGTCAGTTTCGAACTTAGCTTATTCGCTAAAACTAAAATAGAAAAATTAATGAGCGAGTTAAATAAGCTTACAGCAGTACTGTATCCATAATCCATCTCTAACATACCTTTTCTATAGGCAAAAGTAGTAATAACATCTGAAGTATTGTAAATTGCAGAATTATATGTAAGTAATATTTTTTCAAAACCAACATTCATTATTCCACCAAGCCTTAAAATAAGCATAATAATAATTGTTGTGCTTATGCCAGGTAAAGTAATGTGCAACATTTTCTTCCATCTATTTGCCCCGTCTAGCGTCGCAGCCTCATAAAGTTCAGGACTTATTGAAGACAAAGTTGCTAAATATAATATGCTACTAAAACCAATTGATTGCCAAACACCTGAGCCTACATATATTGCAGGGTAATATTGTTCTCTACTTAAAAGGCTAACCTCCTCAAACCCAAATAAGGTCATAAACTGAACTATGGGTCCTCTTGAAGATGTAAATTCAACTATCAAACTGGCAACAACAACCGCAGAAATGAAATGAGGCATATAAGTTATTGTTTGAACAGTTCTTTTAAACTTGTTATTTCTTACTTCATTAAGTAATAATGCGAATACTATAGGTAGTGGAAAACCAATAATTATATCTAAACCACTTAACACAAGTGTGTTTTTTAATAACCTTCCAAAGTAATAGCTATTGAAAAAGGTCGCAAAGTTTTCAAAACCTACCCAATCACTTCCTAAAATTCCGTCATTGGGGTAATAGTCTTGAAACGCTATTAGAACTCCACCCATAGGTATGTAAGCAAATATAATATAGTAAACAACTATTGGTATTGCCATTAAGTAAACATATTTGTACTGTGCAAAATCTTTTTTCAAAATATTAATCTTACTATTTTTTTCCATAATTATCAGCCTCCTATTTTTGCACAGTTAAATAAATATAATATTATATATTTATTGGTAATATACTAGTGTTTTCTCCAAATACAATCAAAAATAAACAGCATAAGCCTTATGCTTAGCTAATTCGATTGAATGCATTTTTCGCAACCACCAGCATTAACTTGTACAATAAAGTTAATCAGGGTAGAAAGCAAATCAACCTACCCTGTTTTTAATTTAGTCTATATTAACTTAGACTTAACGAGCATTGTATCTGTCTAAAGCAGCTTGTTTTAATTCAAGTACTCTGTCTATTCCCATGCTATTAATTTGCTCAACAAATGCGTCATAGTCTTCTAATGAATCTACACCCATAATAAATCTTGCACTTTTTTCTGCAACTAAAGTGTCAATATCGCTCATAAGCATAGCTATCTCGTCGCCTTCTTCTGCAGTGTTTGTTATAGGAGGCATTACCCAATCCATTGTAGAGCGAGACCATATTTCTTCTGTGTCTAAAGCGTCTTGACCAAATGCATCAAGTGCTAGAGTATAATCTCTTATACAAGGGCCTGTGTGCATGGCATAAGTGGCAAGGGTTAAGTTTGAAACAAATCCATCAGGGTTATTGTTTATTAAATCTGTTAATTGAGGGTCACCGTTTTCGTCATAATATAACCCTTCTCCTTCTCTACCGTAGTTTGCAAGAATTGTTCCGTCTGGGCTATATAGGTAATCTATAAATCTAACTGCTAACTCAGGATTAGTACAATTTTTAGTAATAACCGTAGTTCCACTAGGTCTAAGAGCAAAGTTGGCTTGACGTAAATTTGCAACATCTCCTTCATTTACTACAGGAGCAGTAACGCCTACCATTCTAAAATCTTCATTTGTTGCCTTTGCTTGCCATGGGTCATAATTCCAGAATCCTGTGCACAGTGCGCCAACTTGGTCAGTTACAATTAAGTTCTCGAGCTGAGCTGTATCTCTTGAAGCAAAATCAGGGTCAATTAAGCCTTCTTCATACCACTGTGCCAATGTAGTAATATACTCTTTGTAGCCAGGCTCAATAGGGCCATATTTTACAACATCATCAACTTGATAAAAAGCAGTACCTACATCATAACCTGCATTTAACGCTTCGTCAGTTGCTATTCCTGTTTTAGGTAAAAATAAAGGAATTTCAACGCCGTTATCTTTAAAGTTGGTAAGCACCTCATGCCAATCGTCATAAGTAACAGGTGTCTCAAGAGACCACTCATCTAAAAAGTCTTGGCGAATAGTCATTCCAACAAAGCCACCTTGAACCTCCATAGTGTCAAGGTTATAGTCATAAAAATGAAATCCCCAAATATTTCCGTCATCTGTATAAGATTGTTTACGACTATCATCTGTAAGGTTTATTGCCTCTTTGTAGTTAGGAGCAAATTCATCTAAATATTCATTAATTCTTATATAATTGCCATCTGCAATAGCTTTATCTGGGCCACCTTTGTATTGGTCGGTAGTAGCACGCATAATCAAGTCTGGGTAATCACCTGATGACACCAATAAGTTAAATTTTTCAGTCTCTTGCCCTACAGGAGGAGAGGTGAATTCAAGAGCAACATTTGTTCTTATTTCCATCTCTTGCCATAAAGTATTGTCTGACCAGTCTGTCATTATTTGACTATAATCAGCAGACCAAGGCATATATACACTAAATGTAACTTTTTCATCTGTTAAAGGTAATTGCGGATTACCGGGCTCAGCAACCACTCCAGGTTCAGAATTATCATCTGAAGAATCATTTTCACCTGTATTGGTTCCAGCATCTGTAGAATTGCCTTCGTCAGAGCCAGATTCTGAATTGCTACAACCAGCTAGTGATGTAGTCGCAAGAATTGTTGCTAATAATATTAGCATAAGTTTTTTAGTTTTCAATTTAATCTCCCTCTCTTTTGTTGTAATATAGTGATTTTTAATATAGCTATGTGTATTATAGCTATATTTTTTCTGTAAATACAATTTAATACGATGAATTAAATAATATTATTTCTTCAACAAATGTACTTACGCTTTCTCTACTAACAATGTGCACAAATATATAGTAAACTTATTTATGATTTTTGTAAATAATTATTTTTTGTAAATTTTAACAATATTTTCATTCAAACTTACATTTTTTGTTAGAAATAACATATTAAAATTCATGTATTGCAGCAGTAAAAATAAAAAAACACTCAATATATTATCATAAAGATAAAGCATTAAGCGTTTTTTATATAGAATATTATTAACTTTGCATAATTGGCAGTCATTTTGATTTAGTTAACTTTATATAAATAATAAATTCACTTACATTTTTTGCAAATTAACAAAATTTTACCTAAAACTATCAATTTTTTTCAATTTTTTATCTAATTTCATCTGACCACTTCGAATTTTTCCTGGAGAAACGTTATGATATTTATGAAAAAGCCTAATTAAAGCTATGTCATTATTATAACCACATTCGTGTGCAATTTTTGTATTGTTCCAATCAGTGTTTATCAATAAGTCATGTGCTTTTTTCAAACGCTTTGAGTGTACATAGTCTAAGTATCCTGTTTTCATCTCATTTTTAAACATTTTAGAAAATTTTGACGAGCTAATTCCAAACTTTTCTTCAATTTCAAACAAGCTTAAGTTAGATGAGTATATATTTTTTTCGATATAGCTTAAAATAGAATCAAATTCCAAACTTTTAGGCACGTGTTTTTTAGCATTTTCTGAAAATAACTTTGTCATTTCAACATAAAATTCTACAAAAACCCTTAATATTTCACCAGAATCTCTACTATGCATAAACTTATCAACAGCAAAATAATTCTCAACAATATCTTCATCATTTGTATTTGCTGCATTAGAAAGAATATTAAAGTTATTATAAACAATATTATATAGCATTAATCTTTTTCTTTCAATACTTATAATCTTTATTGACATGTATTTATTAGCACATTTAAGTGCTATATCAGGCAATGAATTAATATTGTAATCTGACACTGCTTCGTTTAGTTCTCTAAAATGCTCTTTAATATCATTATATTCAACCAATTGTTCACCATTACTAATATCACTAACACTCTGCTTTATGTTTTTAAGTTTATCATACTCACTTCTAATATCTTCAAGGTGTTCAAATTTATCAGAAAATTTTGCAGATAAGTTAACTGAAAGCTTATCAGACAGTTTCTTTATTGCCATAGAGCAAATAGTTTTACTGTGCACTTTAATACTATTTTTCTCCTCCCAAAATAATAGAATAAACCCATTATTTAGCAAATATTGCTCATACATCAATTTATTGGTAAATTGTTCATTCAATAATTTTCCTGAGTCTTGTAGCATATGGTAATCAACATCTTCTAGAACGTCAATTTCATTATTACTCTCATCCACAGCATACGCAAGACAAATAAAATATTGATTTTCTTCTTTAGGAAGTAATAAATTTTTATATTCATTGTAGTACAAAAAATCTGTTTTTGCACTTTGCAAATATCTAAATAAATAATATTCTCTTAACTTTTTTTCTTGAGATAAACATTTATTTGTTAAATGTTTATTTTCTTCTATTATCTTCTCAACTAGCATAATTTGCTGTTTTAAAAAATTAAGTTTTGTATGTTTTTTCTTGCTATTTGTCAAAATGTAATATAGATTATTAATACTAGGTAATACTATAATAACTCTAGAAACAAAGAAAATAATAAATATTAGGTTAATAATAAGAAAAGAGATGATTGAAAGTAAAGAAAAGTCAAAAATTTCCACTATATCTATAATTGCATAATATTCACCACCCATTAAGTAGCTGGCAGTGCTATAAATGTCTAAATTATTTGATTTATAAAAACTCACTTCATCAATCAATTCATCGTTTACCATTTTATAAGAACTGGGTAGTTTTTCTCCATTGCTAATAATATTTCCTTCAATGTCCTCATATAGCATAACAATATGATTATTATTAGAAAAATAATTGTATAAGTGATTTTCGTCAATTTTTATTATTAAGTTAACTTTATCACCATTTAAAAAAGAAGAAGAAACCGTGTTTAAAAAATATAAGCCTATATCACCTTTCTCATTTTTTATTATCTGAAAATTATTAATATATTCTTTTTCTGCAATTCCTTTTAATTGATAACTGCTAAGCTCAAAATACAAGTCAGAAACAAACCCGCTATCTTTTGATTGATAGTACCCATTTGAACTTATGTAGTAACCGCTGTCTTCGTAATAAACAAATATATCTGAAATTAGTGAGTTTATATCTTTGTAGTCACTTAAATACTTTACTATTTCTGAAATATCGTACCGGTTATATTTTGATAATGTATCTATATCTTTAAATCTTAATATGTCTTGATTTACCGAAATCTTCAACCCAATGTTCTTAATAACTTCTAAGTCTTTTTCAATATTTTCGACATTAAAAACAAAATCATTAACTACATTAGTTTCATACTTTTCAATAAATTTTTCTTCAACCCAACTTATTAAGAAAAATAGAAAAATATTGACGATAACAATAAAAAGCAAAGCAATACAAATTAAATATAATAATCCTTTACTTTTTAATCCTGCGACAATCATTTTCCCAATCATTAA
>CAYJEZ010000069.1:0-13436 GCA_964369215.1 uncultured Eubacteriales bacterium | reverse complement strand
TCTATGTGCTTTTACGCTTTATTTGTGTTAGTTTTTCTTGTTTATTTACTATTATAGTTAATAAACTTAGAAAACACTACAGAAATAAAGTGGAAAAGCTTTAGTCTATGTGCTTTTACGCTTTATTTGTGTTAGTTTTTCTTGTTTATTTACTATTATAGTTAATAAACTTAGAAAACACTACAGAAATAAAGTGGAAAAGCTTTAGTCTATGTGCTTTTACGCTTTATTTGTGTTAGTTTTTCTTGTTTATTTACTATTATAGTTAATAAACTTAGAAAACACTACAGAAATAAAGTGGAAAAGCTTTAGTCTATGTGCTTTTACGCTTTATTTGTGTTAGTTTTTCTTGTTTATTTACTATTATTTTCTTTTATTGTAAGTATACTACAATAAAGTTCACTGTCAATATAGAAATTAAACAAAAATCTTTACTTATTTTTTCTTTGAGGGTTTCGCTATATTATATCAAAATACTTATTACTGATTTAACTAATATAACTATAAATATGCTTAAGCTATTAACTACTAACAAATAACGTCAAGATATTATCGTATTTTTATTAACTATATATATTGAAAATGTAAACTAATAGTGTTAAACTAAAAGTGGTTTTATTAAAGGCTTTTGCTTTTTATAACAAGATTGAGTATGCAGTTTTGTACTCTAAACTGATTTACTGTAGAAAGGATGTATATATTTATGAAGAACATAAGTAACTATCATGGTGTATTCCCTGCTTTTTACGCATGTTATGATGACAATGGAGGTATCTGTCCTAAAAGAGTAAGCGATTTTACGAAATACCTTATTGGCAAAGGTATAAAAGGTGTGTACGTAGGTGGCTCTTCAGGCGAATGTATTTACCAAAATGTTGAAGAGCGAAAGGTTGTTTTAGAAAGCGTAGTTAAAGCTGCTGATAACAAACTTCTTATTATTGCACATGTTGCAGCTGCAAACACTAAAGATAGCATGGAGCTAGCAGCTCATGCAGAGTCACTTGGAGTAGACGCTATCTCTGCCATTCCTCCAATTTATTATCGACTATCTGAACAAGGTGTACTAGATTACTGGAAAGAAATTGCAAGTGCCGCACCAAACACAGATTTTATAGTTTACAATATCCCTCAGTTATCTGGAGTAACTGTAACAGCTGATATGTATAAAAAAGCTTTAGAAATACCTACAGTAATTGGCATAAAAAACACATCCTTACCCGCTATTGACATGCAAGTTTTCAAAAAAGTGGGTGGCCAAAATAGAGTAGTTTTTAACGGTCCAGATAACCAATTATTATCAGGCAGAATTATGGGTGCAGATGGCGGTATTGGTGGCACTTATGCAGTAATGCCTGAGCTTTATTTGTTACTTGACGACACAATTAGGAAAGGCGATATTGCAAAAGCTATCAAAATACAAGACGATATCAACAATATCATTGTACTCCTCCATTCTTTCGGTAGTTTATACGCTGCAGCAAAAGCAATTCTTAAAAAACAAGGTATAGATATAGGAAAAGTAAGAGCTCCATTAGTAAACTTAACAGCAATTCACGATGCTAACATAGATGACTGTATATCTAAATTACAAGATACTTACGCAAAACACGGTATTTAGATTTTCCTTAGAAAATAACAGAAATAAGATGCTAGTTTTTTAAGTTGAATTACTATAATTATAAAATATATAGCGATTAAATTTTTTAGCTTGCCTTACCTAATGGTTGGTAAGCTAAAAAAAACTCTATAAAAAATATTTACCTATAAAGGTTTGTTGATTGAATGATTTTTGATAATATATTAAACTGCGATATATATCGTGGAATGAATAAAGATTTAGACACAGCTTTTGATATTGCAAAAACTTTATCTGAAAATTCAGAAAATGGAAAATTATTGTAAACGATAATTTGTATTAGAAGTTGTAGATTTATGGGTAGAAGAAATTGTAGTAGGCATTGTAGATTTTGCTCATACCCTAGCCCCTAGTGCGGTAATTTTAGGTGGCGGAATAATGAATGAAGAGTATTTAATTAACTCAGTACAAGAGAAGCTTAATAAACTTTTAATGCCAAGCTACAAAAATACAGTAGTAAAAAAAGCAAAACTAGGCAGTAAAACTGCCTTATTAGGAGCAGGCAAGACTGCTGCCGAGGCAATAGACGAATATATTAAAGCTTTTCGCTTATGTAAAAACCATATATATGAGGCTGTCGCAAATGGTAAAAATCATTTTTCGCACTGATTCTTCTGCTCCTATTTTTGTTTCATATCGCATTGGAATTTTAATTTGATTTTTACCTTTTATCATGTTATATTTACCTCGTTTCATGTTGGTTTTTCTACAATTTAATTATACTGTGAAACGACAAAACGAGCGACCCTTTTTTTGGGTGCTCGTTTTTCTTTTTTTCATGGGCTTAGTGCGATAACCCCTTTAATTTTGTACAGATTATATTAATTAATAGTAATATCAAGAGATGAAACACGCGGTTGAAATGCCCTACCCATTAAGTCAAAAGTAGGATTATCGGTCATATCGTACGTTACTCCCATATAGCAAGAGCTAGACATTCCGTCAATTTTAATATGAATACCGCCGAACTCTTCTTTGCAAAGGGTAATAACAGCATGAATTGCATCATTAATATTTATTGTATGTTTTGCAGCAGAATGTTTTGCATTAATATCATCAGAATAAAAATTGTGAGGAACATCAACCCAACTATACGAACAAGAGTTTAAGTCAAAATACAAAACATTGTTTATAATGCTAAAGTGGTCTATGTGGTAATGTCCATTTATGCATAAAATTACACTGTGCTTTCGGTTTTTATTCTGAGTATCAATAAGGTCTCTGACTTCTTTAGCATTAGTAATTCCATTTACATCACGTTCAAAACTTTGGTGGCTTATCAATATGCACGGATAAGGAGAAGTCTCGATGCTTTGCTCAAGCCATTCTAACTGAAATGGAGGAATACAGCCTAATGCACCGCCAAATTGTAGGTAATTTCTTAAAGAATAATTAATATATTCGCCGTTGTTTTCGTAGTAGTTAGGATTTAACACTATAAACCTGTATCCGTTATTGTCAAAAAAATAGTAATCTTTATTCATGTTATATAGTTCAAGTGTCTTTTTATACTCTGTGTGGTCACTATCGTGGTTACCAAGGCAGTTGTAACTTGGAATATCAAAATTGTTATATTTTTCAATAAAATTACTTACTTCAGCAGGGTCATGGCATAAATCACCTGCGTGTATAATAAAATCGGAGTTTTCATCTTTTGCTCTTTTTTGAATAAAATCTAGTTGAGAAAAAGCATTATTCATAAAAGCTTTAGGCGCGTGGTGTAGGTCGGTAAATACAGAAAATTTTGCTTTTTTCATAGTAGCTCTCCTTATAGCAATTAGTTATTATAGTAATAGGGATTGTATGAGGTTAAATTGCACACAACATATCGATATTATATCATATATATAATAAAATGCAAATTGATATTTAAGAAGTTTTTTTGGTTTTGTTAAGCTAGTATGTAAAATTTAATCATTTTAATTTAACAAAGCCTATAATTTATTAAGGTGTATATTTGTGCTTGCAGTTTATTAAAAGTTAGAGTACAATGTTTGTAGTCAAGAAGCAGATTTAACTTATTGTACGATAGTCGTATAGAAAAATGGAAAGCATTGTGTAATAATGGAATTGACTACTAGTGTAGCATACTGAAAGTTTATTAAATAAAAATAAAGCATCCTTTCTTTTTTTAAGAAGAGATTGGAGCAATATTTGAAAGACTAAAATTACTCAGAATGACTAAGCTAGTAAAATAAAAAGGGAAGGATAGTTAATACATGAGAAAACCCAATATTATTATTTTTTTGACAGATGACCAAGGATACGGAGACTTAAGCAAAACCGGCAACTTAAATTTGCATACCCCTGTAATTGATAAACTAGAACTAGAGGGCGCAAAAATGGATAACTTTTATACTTGTCCTCTTTGTGCTCCTACTCGTGCAGAATTACTGACAGGTAGACAGTTTATTAAAACAGGAGTTCACGGAGTTACTAAAAAAATGGAGTATATCAACCTAGATGAAACCACAATCGGCAATGTTTTCAAACAAGCAGACTACTCTACTGCTTGCTTTGGAAAATGGCACAGTGGCTCACTGTATCCCTATCACCCTAATGCAAGGGGTTTTGATGAATTTTACGGATTTTGTTGTGGGCACTGGGGTTATTATTTCAATACAGTAATGGATCATAACGGCACAGAGGTAAGAGGCAATGGATACATAATTGACGACATTACAGACCGTGCAATCGATTATATAAATAAAAATAAAGAAGAGCCTTTTCTTTGTTATATTGCATACAATACTCCGCATTCGCCATATCAAGTTCCAGACGAGTTTTATGATAAATTCAATAATTGTGAGCTTATATCACGCACAGATGCACCAGAGGAGGAAGACGACGCAAGAACAAGGGTTGTTATGGCAATGTGTGAAAACATTGACTACAATATGGGCAGAGTAATAGATACACTGAAAGATAACAGTTTAGAAGAGGACACCATAATAATGTACCTCTCTGACAATGGACCCGCAGGGAAAAGGTTTAACAGTGGTTTAAAAGGAGAAAAGGGAGGCATAGATGAGGGCTCAGTAAGAACTGCTTGTAGCATCACTTGGAAAAACCATATTCCAAGTGGAATTACAGTAGAGCAATTAGCGTCTACTATGGATATATTGCCTACTATGGCTAGTTTAGCAGATATTGAATGCAAAACAAACAATATTGTTGATGGAATTGACTTAAAGCCCTACCTTATTAATAGAGAAATAGCGCTGACTGAAAGAGATATTTTTGCACTTCAAGTTATGAGAGAAGAGCAGGCATATAAAATATCTGTAAGAGACCAAAAGTATCGTTTTTTAAAAAATACAGGTGAGTTATTTGACATAGAAAATGATAGAGGGCAAAAGCAGAATATCGCAGAAAAACACCCAGAGATTACTGCAAAAATGTTAGAATCTTGCAATAAATTTATGGGCACTTATATGCCAAAAGACTTTGATACCAGATACTTGACCATAGGATATAAAGAACATCCGAAATCGTACTTAAATGCCCAAGACGGTGAACCTACAGGAGATATCACTTGGAGCAGTATACACCCGAATTGCTCATATTTTATAAACTGGAACAATGAGACAGATGTTATAAAATGGCCTGTATCTGTAGCGGAGAGTGGAAAATTTAAAGCAACACTTATATATACTTGCAAAGAAGATTCGGTAGGTAATATAATAACAGTAAAAAGTAATGAAGATAGTTGTTCAAATGCTTTAGAAAAAGAGTTTGACCCTGAATTAGATATTAATTTAGATAGAGTAGAGCGTAATGAGTCTTACACAAAGGCTTTTGCCGAGCAATATATAGGCGAGATTTACGTTGAAAAGGGTATTAACAACATTACTTTATCAGGAACTAAAACAGGTTCTACACCTATTTGCGAGGTGAGAACCTTACTTTTAGAGATGATTGTAGACTAATAACTAAATAAATCATAATATTAGCATATAATCGCTATCAAAGAGAAGGAATAGTCAATAATGAAAAAATTAACGTCAAGACAAAGAGTAATAAATGCAATTGAGCGCAAACCAGTAGACCGCACTCCTATTATATGGGAGTACATTTCTCAACAGGAAGATCTGCCTTTGCTTATAAAAATTTAAGAGAGCATTTAGGACTTAACACAGAGAATATAGAAATGCCAGACACTGTGCAGTGCCTGGCTAGAGTAGACGAAGACATTATAGATAGATTTAACATTGACACATATTTATTATGGCACAGAGATTACCCATCATATAAATTTAATTTTAGAGACGACTATAGCTTTATAGTTCCAAAAGCTATGCAACCTATAAAACAAAGCGATGGCTCGCATACTTTAGAGTATGGAGACAAAATATCCTTTTTGGGTGGATGTTGCGACATTCAGCGTGTATTAAGCTTAGGTAGTGTAGAAGACGTTAAAGAGAACGTTCGAAACTTAATGGCTTCTTTTGGCCCTAATAGCGGATTTATATTCAACCAAGTGCATAACATTATGGGGGATATTCCACCAGAAAAAATAATAGCAATGTATGATACTGCATTTGAAGAAGCAAAAAAGTATGATAATCTAAATGTGTAGATTACCTTAAAAAACACTTTTCGTTTTTTCATATTTTCACACCAATATGTTGAACTTACATCTATTTTTCATACGGTGATTGTAAAGCAATCCTCCGTTAAAACAATGGAAGAATTTAAAGAGAAATCTTATTTTTACGGTAAAAGTAATGATTTTAGCATGCTTTATTTTTCTACCGTTGTAGGATTACATTCAATTCACCTTATTTATACAACGCTAAATTACGTATTCATTAAAATGCACTTAGAATTTTCACCTAAGAAAAAGAAACAACCATCAAAAAAAGCCTTTAGAGGTGTTTTCGATGGTTGTTTTATTTTAATAACAACTAGCATTATAAAACAAATATATGCACGTAAATATCATATTACTAATACTTAAGCCACACTGTCAAACTGAGAATTATAAAGCTCTGCATAAAAACCTTTTTTTGCTAAAAGTTCTTCATGGTTTCCAGTTTCAATAACATCTCCGTCTTTCATAACTAAAATCAAATCAGAATTTTTGATAGTAGAAAGCCTGTGAGCTATAACAAACGAGGTTCTATTGTTCATAAGTTCGTCCATAGCATTTTGTATTTGCAGTTCTGTTCTTGTATCTATAGAAGAGGTTGCCTCGTCAAGAATAAGCATAGGCTTGTCGGCAATCATAGCCCTTGCAATGGTAATTTGTTGCTTTTGCCCTTGAGATAGCTCTAGTTTGTCATCAAGCACAGTGTCGTAGCCGTTCTCAAGTGTTTTAACAAAGTGATGAAGCCCAACTGCCTTTGTAGCTCTTATTAAAGCCTCTTCGCTTACATTTTGTGTAGCGTATACAAGGTTCTCACGCAGTGTTCCTTCAAAAATCCATGTGTCTTGCAACACCATGCTAAACTTAGAGTGTACGTCCTCTCGCTTAACATCTTTAATAGACACATTATCTATTAAAATATCGCCAGAATTTATCTCATAAAACCTCATTAACAAGTTAACCATGGTTGTTTTGCCTGCACCTGTAGGGCCTACAATTGCAATTTTTTGCCCACTAGTTGCCTTTGCGCTAAAGTTATTAATAATTATTTTATTTTCGTTGTAACCAAAGTGAACATTTTTAAATTCAACATCACCCTTAACATTTTTAAGTTCTTTAACTTTACCACTCTCATCGCTCATTTCAGCCTCTTCTAAAAAGTCGAAAACTCTCTCTGCTGCGGCTGTGCCCGATTGTAAATTTTGCATAGACTGTGCTATTTGACCAAGCGGTTGAGTGAAAAGCCTGATATAAACTATAAATGCAACAATTATACCAAAGCTTATGCTACCGTTTAATGCAAGTAATGCACCTACAATACACACGCAAACATAGCCAAAATTCCCAATAAAAGTCATCATAGGCATCATAAGCCCTGACAGAGCCTGTGCCTTAAAAGCACTTGTTTTTAGCTCTTTATTGACCGAGTTAAAAATTTCTATAGCCTTTTCTTCTCCGTTGTAAGCTTTTACAACTGTGTGCCCTGCGTACATTTCTTCTATATGTCCGTTAATTTGGCCTAAATGCTTTTGTTGTCCTTTAAAATGTTTTTGAGAAGCTTTCATAACAATCATCATAAAAACAAAGCCAACAGCAACAGATAAAATAGCCGTGATAGTTAGCGTGACATTTGTTATAAACATCATAAAAACCGAACCCACCAACAAAGTAACAGCCGAGATAAATGTGCCCATAGACTGAGAAAGGGTTTGACCCACGGTGTCAACGTCGTTTGTTACTCTTGATAAAACGTCTCCTTTGGAATTTTTAGAGAAATATGCCATAGGCAAACGGTTTATTTTGCCTGAAATATCGCTACGCAAGTTTTTTGCAGTTTTTTGCATAACAGTGGCAATCATTAAGCCTTGTGTTATAGACAACACGTAGCTTAAAGCATATACAATTCCTAAAAATAAACCTACAGAGAACACGGCATTCATATCAATTTCGCCGCCTGTCATACTTGCCGCTATGCCTTCCGTAATTGTATCGGTTAAGCTTGTTAGCTGGCTAGGGCCTATAAGAGTTAATACAGAGCCAAGCATTGCAAAAACTATTGCCAAAACCATAAGACCTCTGCGTTTTTTTATATATGCAACTAGTTTTTTAACAGTTAGTTTCATGTCTTTTGCTTTTTCCCCACCGCCTTGCATTCCTGGGCCTCTTTGTGGTCTCTCTTTATTTTTGTTCGAGCCTATCTCATAATTATCTTTAGCCATTTTTCAGTTCCTCCTCTGATAGTTGTGATAGAGCAATTTGCTTATACACATCGCAGTTTTCAAGTAAGTCTCTGTGCTTGCCCATTCCTGCTATCTCGCCGTCCTCAAGCACTATTATTTTATCTGCATCTTTTATAGTTCCTATTCTTTGCCCTACTATAAGCATAGTTGCATCGCCACATTCTTCTTTTAGTGTCTCACGCAGTTTACGGTCTGTTTTATAATCAAGTGCCGAGAAAGAATCGTCAAACACAAATATTTCAGGTGTTCTATAAACTGCCCTTGCTATAGAAATTCTTTGTTTTTGCCCACCAGAGAAGTTTCTACCACCCTGTGCCACATGTGCGTTATATTTATTATCTAAATTTGCTACAAAGTCGCTTGCCTGTGCTATATCTATAGAATCGGCTAAGCCTTTTTTGTTTTTTTGTGCTGAGTCGTTGTCTCCAAAAGCTACGTTAGATTTAATTGTACCTGTAAACAAAACAGAGCGTTGAGAGACATAACCAATTAATGAGTTAAGTGCGTTTTTAGTGTATTTTTTTACATTCAATCCATTTACAATAACTTCGCCCTCGCTCACATCGTGAAATCTAGGTAATAGGTTAATAACCGTACTTTTGCCACAGCCTGTTGAGCCAATAAACGCAACGACCTCGCCTTTACTTGCTGTAAAACTTATGTTTTTAAGCACATAATCTTCTGCTGATGGGTATTTAAAGCTAACGTTTTTGAACTCTATTTCTCCTTGTTTGTCTCCTAAGCCCTTTGTTTCACTACCCTCAATAATACTGTCTTTAGTGTCTAGCACTTCATTAATACGTCTTGCAGAAACGCTTGCCCTTGGCAAAAGCATAAACACCATAACAAGCATCATAAACGACATAATAACCTGCATTGCATAAGAAGAGAAAACAATCATGTCCGAGAAAAGAGTTATTTTATCTGGTGCGGCCGCATCGTTAATTAAAGCTGCACCCACAAGATACACTGCTAAAACTAACCCGCTACTTATCATTTGTATGCTTGGCATTAAAAACGACATTGTTTTTGATGTAAAAAGGTTTGCATCTGTAAGCTCGCTATTTGCTTTTTCGAATTTATTAGCTTGGTACTCTTCTGCGTTATATGCCCTTACAACATTTAGTCCGTCTAAACTCTCTTTTGATACTTTATTGATATTATCTGTTAAAGTTTGAAGTTTTTTAAACTTTGGAATTGCAAGCGAGAGACATACGCCAACTATAAGAAGCAACACCAAAACGGCTACCCCTGTTACAATAGTCCAAGACTCGTTTTTGTCGGCTATTTTAGCTATTGCCCAAACGGCTGTAATAGGAGCTTTTATTAGCATTTGCATTCCCATAACAATAAGCATTTGAACCTGTGTTATGTCGTTTGTTGTTCTTGTAATTAAGCTTGAAGTTGAAAAAGAGTTTACCTCTTTCATAGAAAAACCCATTACTTTTTCAAACATTTTTGACCTTGTAGTAAACGAAAAATTTGCTGCAATATCTGCGGCTATAACTGCAACGGCTATAGATAAGATTAAACTACCAATAGCGCATATTACCATATTAATTGCTGCGGCATATATGTCGCTCATCACACTGCCCTCGCTTTGCACAAGCATTGTAATCTCAGACATATAATCAGGCAAGGTAAGATCTAAATAAACTTGAAAACAAGTCAATATTAGCACAAAGCCTGCTAAAAGGTATTCTCTTGCAGTTAAGTTTTTAAGTAATTTAATCATTGTGTTCCTCCATGCCTGTTGGCATATTTTCATCTAAAATTTCTCTTAGCTTACTAAGCTTTTTAAACATATCATTAAGCTCGTCTATTCCAAATTCTTCCACTACTTTATCCATAGTATTGTACATGTGCTCTTTTAGTTTTTGTGCAAGCTCATTCCCCTTTTGGCTAAGCTTTAATATTTTAGACCTTGAGTCTTGTGTTGAATTTGTTTTTGTAACAATGCCTTTAGCCTCAAGCTTTTTAATAAGCACTGCCATTCTTGCCGAACTAAAACTTAAGCTTTTACATATATCTGCCGAGGTAAGCTCTTGCTCAGACTCGTGTATGCACTTTAGTACTGCGAACAAACCAACCTCACTTTTATTCATCTCGTCAAATATTTTTTGTGGCCTATTATTGTGAAATAATTCAAGTGCATAATACACATCTTCTTTTTTTGCCATATAAATTTACATTCCTTTCGTTACGCAAAATAAATTAACTAACCTAGTTAGCATTTTAACATAGCTAACTAGGTTAGTCAATAGAGTTAATAGTATTTTTATATATTAATTTTTTATTAAAACCTTTTATAACGTTTCAAATGTACTTTGTTGTAAGTTTTTACACTTAATATAAGCCTAAAGTAAATCAATAATTACAAAAAGCTTGCATTCTAACAAAATTTAATATAAACTATATTAGTTAATTTGGCTTTGTTAACTTAATATGAAAATAATTCTTATATTTCTTTTCCCCCGCCGTAGGCGGGGAAAAAGAATAGAACAAAAATGCCTTTGTTCATAATAAAATTAAAATTTTCATCTTTTTAACTTAACAACGTCATTAATTAAGTTAGGAGTAATTACTTATGAGCATATTAAATGTAGAAAATCTTAGTCATGGTTTTGGTGACCGTGCAATTTTAAGCGATGTAAGCTTTCGCCTTTTAAAAGGCGAACACGTCGGATTTATCGGCGCAAATGGTGAGGGTAAATCAACATTCATGAACATAATCACAGGCTCTTTAATGCCAGACGAAGGTAAAATTGAATGGAGTAATAATGTCAAGGTAGGATATCTTGATCAGCATACAGTTTTGAGCAAGGGTCAAAGTATTAGAGATGTTTTAAAATCTGCCTTTGCCCCACTTTTTGCATTAGAAGACCGATTGAATGAAATTTGTGACAAAATGGCAGATGCTACAGGCACCGAGCTTGATGAAATGATGGAAGAATTAGGTAATATCCAAGATACACTTACGGTGCGAGATTTTTATGTGGTAGATGCAAAAGTCGAAGAAGTAGGACGTGCCTTGGGGCTTGAAGACATAGGCTTTGATAAAGACGTGACAGAGCTCAGTGGAGGACAGCGTACAAAAGTGCTACTTGCAAAACTTCTTTTAGAAAAACCAGATATCTTACTTTTGGACGAGCCTACAAACTATCTAGACGAGGTTCATATTCAGTGGCTAAAAAGATATCTTATTGACTACGAAAACGCCTTTATCTTAATATCTCACGACATACCATTTTTAAACAGCGTTGTTAACCTTATTTATCATGTTGAAAACGCCCAACTCACACGATATGTTGGAGACTATGATAAATTTATGGAAGTATACGCCATGAAAAAGTCACAGATTGAGGCTGCTTACAAGAGACAACAACAAGAAATAAGTGAGCTAAAAGACTTTGTTGCCAGAAACAAGGCTAGGGTCTCTACCAGAAACATGGCAATGTCTAGGCAGAAAAAACTAGATAAAATGGAGATGATAGAGCTTACAAGAGACAAGCCAAAACCTGAGTTTAGCTTTAAAGAGGGTAGAACTGCAAGCAAATATATTTTTAGAACAAATGATTTAGTTATTGGTTACGACACACCGCTTTCAAGCCCTTTAAACATAGAAATGGAGCGAGGACAAAAAATAGCGCTAACCGGTGCAAACGGAATTGGCAAGACTACTTTACTTAAAAGTCTTATGGGAAAAATTCCATCAATCAGCGGTAAGTCTGAGCTTGGTGATTATCTTGAAATAGGATATTTTGAACAAGAGGCGGATTACAGTAACAACAAAACCTGTATTGATGAAGTTTGGCAAGAATTTCCTTCATACGACCAAAGAGAAGTGAGAAGCGCGCTAGCAAAATGCGGACTTACCACAAAGCATATAGAGAGCATGGTAAAAGTTTTAAGCGGTGGCGAGCAGGCAAAAGTTAGGCTTTGTAAGCTTATTAACCAAAACACAAATGTACTGCTTTTAGACGAGCCAACAAACCATTTAGATGCAGATGCAAAAAACGAGCTTAAAAGAGCACTTAAAGCATATAAGGGCAGCATCGTGCTAATTTGCCACGAACCCGAATTTTATACTGACATAGTAGACAGAGTGATAAACTGTGAAGAATGGACGACAAAATCTGTTGATTATTATTGAAATCTTGTTAATTAGTAAAGCCTCCGATTTTACGGCAAATATACAAATCAGAGGTTTTGCATTTTCAAAGTTACTTTAAGTTTTCTTAAATTTAATCTTGCTTTTTTTCATTTTATTCTTAAGAGTACAATTAAGTTTGTATCAGTGCAACACATGAAAATATCATGCTTTGGATATCCAACATCAATGTTATGCGAAGTCTTGAGTTTTTGAGTATAAAAAACTTTGAATAATGAAAATCTCCCTAGGATTGAAAACACCTAACAAGGTCATAGCTCAATACTTGGGGGTAATGAAAGAAATTCGCTGCACCCTCCCCCGTGTTCCTCGCCTTCTGCTCTTTTCTCCCGAGGATTTTTCATTAGCAACCTTTAACTTTATATTCTTGAGGAGCAAAGTATCGCCAATCATTGACATCTTTACAAACTTTAATTAATAAAATAGCAAAAAGCTATTGATTTTTAGCCAGTTATGTTATATAATATTTTAGGTTAAAAAATTACTAATTGAGCAGAGGTATTCTAATGGTAAGGAGCCACATTGGAAATGTGGTGTGCTGTAAGGCATTGTGCGTTCGAGTCGCATCCTCTGCGCCATAAGGTGTGACACATTTGGATGTCATACAGAAAAACCATCAAAAACACCCCTAAAAAGGACGTTTTTGATGGTTTTTTCTTTTTGTATAAGTGAAAATTTCAGGTGTGTTTTTTTGGATGTCATCTGTGTTTTAGAGGGTTTGAACTCGCTGTTTAAGTAAACAAAGCAAAAAAATTACATAAAATCAAATTTAGGGCGATAATTTTAAGATTAATTTCTTGA
>CAYJEZ010000068.1:0-13510 GCA_964369215.1 uncultured Eubacteriales bacterium | reverse complement strand
CTTTGATGATTTTTGTAGTGCTTATGACTATAACGTCAAACCACTACAAAATCAGTGCAAATCTCTGTTTACAAAACCCATAGGTGAAAGCTTTTGTAAACATTTCTTTGATGATTTTTGTAGTGCTTATGACTATAAAATACTCCTTAAAACATTAGCTTATAGCATAAAATTTTAAGGAGTAAATTTTTTGTTATTATTAATTTTTTGCTATAATATCTCTTAAATAATCTGCAGCTAAAATAATATCTGCCTCAGGGTTGTCTCCAACCTCTCTCTCAATAGTTAAGAAACCTTTATAACCTATATCCTCTAAAGCCGTTAAATAGGCCTTGAAGTCTACTCCGCCTTTGCCTAAAGGAACTTCAGCAAATGCAGGCAACTCTAACATTTCAGATTCAACCATTCCGTATATAATATCAGGAGATAAGTCGTAGTTTTTTACACCATCTTTTGCATGTGTATGCACAATATAATCTTTTAATGTATAAACTGCTTGAGTTGGGTCATCACCTGTAACCATAACAAAGTTTGCAGGGTCCATATTTACTGATACGCCTTTTGAGTTTAAGCTATCTAAGAAGTTTTTAAGTGTTATTGCCTTCTCAGGGCCTGTCTCTACTGCAAAAAAAGAGCCCATACTGTCTGCGTATTTAGCTAGCTCTAAGCAGGCCTCTTGCATAATCGTATATCTTGGGTGATTAACGTCTTCAGGAACAACGCCTATATGAGTAGTAATAACATTTGTTCCTAAATCTTTTGCTAAATCAACAATTCTCTTTGACTTCTCAATAAGTTCAACGTTTTTTTCTCTATCGATAAACCCATGTCCTAAATCACCGCAAAGCGCAGAGATAACAAGACCGCTGTCTTGCATCATTTTAACAAATTCTTTTCTCTTGTCAGCACTCATGTTCTCAGGAGTATGATCGTCTCTTGTAGCATGAAGTTGAATACCTTGTAACCCAAGCTCTTTAGCTTTTTTAAGTACACTTTTAATATCAGTTCTAAAGCTTTCATTTAATACGCCTATAGGAAATTGATACATAGTTTTGACCTCCTCTTAGTCCTCTTTAATAATTTTTTTAATAGTAGGAACAAAAAGTGCCCCTACAGCATTACCCATGGTAACAATAAACAAGTGAATAAAAGCATTTACCGACCAAACAGAAGCTAATGAGAAGTAGTACATATTTGCAATACTATGCTCATACCCTGCAACTAAAAAGCCCGCAACACACAAAACCATACCCATATAACCACCTACGCTGTTTGGTGTATCTTGAGTAAGTTTAAATGCTTTTGCAGCTACATACATTAAAAAACCGCAAAAACATGCTAGAATAAAAACGCTGAGTAAACTGTCTGATAATTTTGAGTTAGAGGACTTTAAAGCACTGTCGATAATGTCTGTAGTTTTCACTACCTTTGTAAGCTTTATTAGAGAAGAAAAAATAATAATACCCAAAAAATTACCTAACCAAATAATCAATAATAACAATGGGTTTTTGTCTTCAAATAAAAAGCCTACTTTACCTGTGTAAAGGTTAAATTTTAGTGTATAAATAGAAAATAGTCCTAATGTAAACAGTATAACACCAAATACATAATTGTCAACAGTAAAATACGCTGTCGCTCCAGTGCAAACACAAATTCCTCCAAAAACAGATTTACACAGCTCTCCCAAATAATTTATTTTTACATTTTCTTTCATTTTTTCACAAATCAAGCCTTTCTTTTTACTCTTATATAGTGTAACAAAATTTCGACTTTTGTCAATAGTGATTAAGGTTAAAACTACTAATTTTTCTCATAATATTCGAGTTATTTTAATATTAAATAATGTTAACAGTCAAAACAGTAACCACTATACTATTATTTACTGCGTTTATTCTTTAGCTTTGTTAGGTTTATCAATATAATTTAATATAAAACGCTTAAACAATCTACTTTTAAACTAATTTATTCGTGCATATCATTAATTGACATGTATTTAATCCATAAAGTATAATTACCTTAATGATAGCTATAAGATTAATTGTTAGGCTAAGTTAATATTAAAAAGAAAAGAGAAAAAAGACTTTCTATTAAAAATAAATTTTTAATAATTTTAACAGAACAGTGACAATCGTAATGAAAGGATGTAATAATATGCAAAAATACAAGTTTGTTTTACTAATAGTATTTGCTTTTATTTTTACTGCTACATTTATGGTAGCTTGTTCAGCTGATGAGAAAGAAGATGATTATAGTTCTTCTCAATCCACTCAATTCGAATCATCTGAGTTAGAAAAGCCGGATGTATCGTCAGAACCTGAATCTAATCTAACAGAACAAAATGAAAATAGCACAGAAGAACTTGAAGAAGTGCTTGAAGAAGTTATTGTTTCTAAAAACGGAAACATCACAGGCGGCTCATATTCTGTTTCTGCAACGGTAAACTTATTGAGCGACAACACCTTAGAGTTACATAATTTTAATTATAACGGCGGCGCACCTGATGTATATGTTGCTATTGGAAACATAGTTGACGGTGGTAGTTTTGAAAAAATAAAACTTGTTACCGACAAACTGGACGGAGCTTATGAAAATCAGACTATCTCTATAAAGCTAGAAGAGGGAGATGCTTTTAATGCAGTGTCTGTTTATTGCGACGCTTATTCAGAAGATTTTGGTTCTACAATATTAATTGATGTAGAGTGATAGTTTAGTTATGTTGTTAAGACTAACACTACTATAAAAATCAGAGACGATTCTTCGTGTTCGTCCCTGATTTTTATTTACTCTCAATTGTTTAATAAAATGTCTTCAAGCTTTCTTTTTGGTACATAATGAACATCATTTTCGTCTCTGTAGTATTTTGTACTCTCTCCTTTTTCAGTATCTACTATAACTATCGCTTCATTTGGCTTTCCTATAGCTACTACTAAAAGGGGTTGCATATCTTCCTTTAAGCCAATAGAGCTTTTAAGCTCATGTGCAGAAAAATTACCTATCATACATCCGCCTAAACCCATTTCTACCGCACCCAATAAAATAGTTTGGGCTACTATTCCCACATCTTTTTGAAATTTTTGTAGTGAGCTATCAATACTTAAATCTTGGCAAATTACAATAAATGCTGTCGGTCTCATTCCCTCATAAGGAAGTGTTAGTTTAGGCAACGCCATCGCCCATTTTGTAGTCTTCTGCACTTTGTCTACAAGCTCTTTTTCATAAGCTATATAATACTTTAAAGGTTGTGCATTAACTGCCGACGGGCAAAGCCTTGCTAACTCTATTAAATTTACCAGCTCACTTTTTGTTATTTTTCTTGTTTCATCAAACCCTCTGTAACTTCTGTTTGCTTTAACTAAATCCTTTATCATTATATATTTCTCCTCTTAGTTTTTTGTCTCTGCCAATTCAGCTTAAAAAACTACTATAATATAAAACTTGTTAAATTCACAAGTCTTAGGTGTTTGTCTACTAGAAAATACTCCAACCTGTTTCTAAAATAGTATGTAGAACTTCAAAGTTGAATAACTATATATCCTTATTGTAAGGCTTTTCTTGTTATAATACCTACAGCCATTTAAAAATCTACTCATTTGTGTGTTTATATTAGTTTCTAGCAGCTTAACTATTATTAGTGTATCATATTCTTAATTTCAAATCAAGAAATTACACAAAGCACTTTGAACTGTAAATGTAAAATGACACCTATCATTGACACTTCTACAAAAGCATAGAAATAAATAATAAAAAATGCTTGCAATAATATAAAACATATGATATAATATTTAGTGTAAATATAGAAGAAGATGAAAGAGTGGGAAGAGTTCCCGCTCTTTCGTTTGTTTGTAAAGAGAGTTTTAATACAAAGGTAGGTGAATAAACGCTTTTAATTAATGTGAAATTCTATAATAAAATATGAAATAATTTTAAAGGGTTATACTTAATATTAGTTGAAATGCGTGTAAAATGGCTGAGAAAAAGAAAAATACTGCAGAATATATTAAAGACTTAGCAAGCCCTATAGCAAAAGAATTTGGGGTTGAGTTATGGGATGTGGTTTTCATTAAAGAGGGGGCAGATTGGTACCTAAGGCTTTTTATTGATAAAGTTGGTGGAATTAATATGGACGACTGTGTTAATGTAACAAAGGCAATTAGCCCAATTTTAGACAAAGAAGACCCAATACCTGGTGAGTATACCTTAGAGGTTTCTTCTTGTGGAATAGACAGAAAACTTGTGAAAAAAGAGCACTTTGAGGCATATTTAAATAAAAGTATTAGAGTGAAATTAATAAGACCACTACAAGACGGAACAAGAGAAATAGAAGGCGAGCTGACTAAGGTGTTAGACAACGGAGATTTTGAGGTTTTATTAAGTGAAGAGCTGAGTGCTACATTTACAAAAAAAGAATGCTCTAGCGTTAACGCGATAGATATAGTAGAAAAAATATAAAAAACGTGCTAATCAATATTAATTTAGTTTTAGAACTTAAGCAAGAATATTAGCATAATACATAATGAAAGGTTGATAGGAAAAATGAATAAAGAATTTTTTTCGGCACTTACTCTTTTAGAAGAGGAAAAAGGAATACCGTTTGATTTTATGATAGATAGGATTACAAAAGCTATAGTAACTGCATGTAAAAACAACTATGGCAATGAAGAAGTAGACATTGAAATGAACCCTGACAAAAATAAGTTTGAAGTATACCTTAAAAAAGAAGTTGTTGAAGAAGTAGAAAACCCAAATAAGGAGATTTATATAGACAACGCAAGAGAGATAAATAAAAAAGCAGTGGTGGGCGACATAGTTGGAATAAAGCTTGATACAAAGCAATTTGGCAGAGTAGCCGCACAAACTGCAAGAAACATCATTAGACAAGGAATAAGAGATAGCGAAAGAGGTCAAATGCTTGTAGAGTTTAAAAGCAAGCAAAACGAGCTTGTTAGCTGTTTAGTAGAGAGAGTAGACCCACGCTCTGGAGCATTCTCATTGAGAATGGGTAAAGCAGAGGCTGTGTTACCTAAAAACGAGCAAGTGGGAACAGACAACATTAAAGAGGGAGACTATGTAACCGTTTATGTTGTAGACGTAAAAGAGACTGAGAAAGGTCCTAAGGCTATTATTTCAAGAACTCATCCAGATTTAGTAAAAAGGCTATTTGAGAGAGAAGTCCCTGAAATATTTGACGGAACTGTTGAAATTAAAGCAATATCAAGAGAGGCGAGCTCTAGAACAAAAATAGCAGTGCTAAGCCATAACAGCGAGGTTGATGCCATTGGTGCTTGCATAGGTAACAAAGGCGCAAGGGTTGCAGTTATTGTTGATGAACTAGGCGGAGAAAAAATTGATATAATAGAGTACAATGACGACCCTGTAAAATTTATTTCTGCCGCACTTTCTCCATCTCAAGTAGTTTCGGTAGAAATATCTGAGGAAGAAACTAATTCTTGCAAAGTATTGGTTCCTGATAATCAATTGTCATTAGCAATAGGTAATAAAGGGCAAAATGTAAGGTTGGCAGCAAAGCTTACAGGTTGGAAAATTGACATAAAACCAGAGAGTGGTTTTTTTGGAGAATAAATCGCGAGCAAGGATCGCTTTTAAAGTTTTGAACTTGCAAATCTTACAATTTGCATTTGACCTTAAGGTCAAAACGCGCAAAACTTCTATTCTATGATAAATAATATACTAACAATTACTTCTTACTTTAACAAAGGGGGATACCATTGAAACAGAAAAAAATTCCACTTAGAATGTGCACAGGTTGTGGCGAGATGAAACCTAAAAAAGAGCTTATAAGAGTAGTTAAAGCCCCTGAAAATAAAGACGATGAAGGCAATACTACACCGAGTGAAATTAGCCTAGATTTAACTGGTAAAAAGTCGGGCAGAGGAGCGTATGTGTGCCACAATTTGGAGTGCCTAAAAAAAGCGAGAAAGTCAAGACGTTTTGAGAGGGCTTTCTCATGTAAGATATCGGAAGAAGTATACAATTTAATGGAGGAGAAAATTATTGAATAAAACACTATCCCTTTTAGGGCTAGCAAGAAAAGCAGGTAAAATATGTGTTGGTTTTGATGCTTGTAAAGAAGCGATGGAAAATAAAAAGAGAAAACCTGAGATTATAGTTTTGGCAAGCGATGTATCAGAAAAGACGAAAAAAAATATAATGTTTTACGGAGATAAAGAAAAGGTTGAAGTGGTAAGCGCAAAGTTTAATATGGAAGAGACACAAAATCTTTTTAGAAAAAAGGTTGGAGTTATTGGAGTGCTTGACAAAGACTTTGCAAAAGGCATTAAAAGCAGTACTGAGATTACAGCATACGGAAAGGATGATAACATATGATGATAAAATATAGAGTACACGAAGTTGCTAAAGACTTAGAGCTTGACAGCAAAGAAGTATTAGATATGCTTGCAGATGTAAGCGGCAAGCCGAAGAAGACAATGACGGCATTAGAGGAGGATGAGCTTAACATTCTTTTTGACAAATTTACACAAGCTAACAGTGTAGATAATTTTAATGCGTATTACAGCTCTGCCGCAGATAAGCCTAAAGAAGAAAAAGAGCCTGCAAAACCTGCTGTGAAAAAGGTTGTAGAGTCTAAACCTGTGAAAAAAGTTATAGAAGAAAAACCTGTGCCAAAAGAAATTAAAGAAGAAAAGCCAGTGGTAAAAGAGGTTAAAGCAACTGTAAATAAGCCTGTTACAATTAAACCAGAAGCACCTAAAGCAAAACCAGCTTTTGCTAATAAACCAGCTGCTACAGCAACTGAGATAAGAAGAAATGAAACAAGGGCAAAGGCAGATCCTAAAAGATTTGAGCAAAGGCCTCAAACAGTTAAAAAACCTGAGGCTAAGCCTGTTCATAAACCAGCTCCTGTTAAGCCTGTTGCTCCAATTGTGGGTGGGGGTATTACTCAAAATAAAACTGCAGAAACAGTAGTTCCTACAAATACAAGACGTGTTGTTGACACAAGGACTGTTAATGTTAATATTGATAAATACAACGAGAAATACGACAAACTAGCTTTTGACAAAGTTAAGAATGACACAGTTGCTTCAAAACAAAAAATAAACTCAAGAAGGCAACAAAGAAAACGTCAAGGAAAGAGAGAGACTGAGGCTGAGAGATTACAACGTATAACTAACGAGAGAAAAGCAAAGGCTATAACTATCTCTATTCCTGAAGAAATTACAGTAGGCGATTTAGCATTAAAACTAAAAGCTACTTCTGCTGAGGTTATAAAAAAATTGATGTTGATGGGCACTTTTGCTGCAATTAACGATGTTATAGATTTCGATACAGCAAGCTTGATAGCAGATGAGTTCCATGCAAAAGTAGAAAAAGAAGTAGTAGTTACTATTGAAGAAAGAATTATTGACGACAGCGAAGACGATAGCGATAGCCTAATGGAGAGAGCTCCTATAGTAGTTGTTATGGGTCACGTTGACCACGGTAAAACTTCTTTACTTGATGCAATTAGAGATAGTAGCGTTACTACTGGCGAGGCAGGCGGAATTACTCAGCATATTGGTGCTTACAGAGTAAACGTTGGCGGAAATGACATCACTTTTTTAGACACTCCTGGACACGCCGCTTTTACTACTATGAGAGCAAGGGGCGCACAAGTTACAGATATAGCAGTTTTAGTTGTAGCTGCTGACGACGGAATTATGCCACAAACAGTTGAGGCTATTAACCATGCAAAAGCAGCTGGCGTTTCTATTATTATTGCAGTTAATAAAATGGATAAACCGACAGCTAACCCAGACCAAGTTTTACAACAACTTACAGAGTATGAGCTTGTTCCTGAAGATTGGGGCGGCGATGTACCTTGTATAAAACTATCTGCACTTACTAAAGAGGGTATAGACGACCTACTTGAGATGATTAACTTAACAGCCGAGATGGCAGAACTTAAGGCTAACCCAGATAGAACTGCTAAGGGTACAGTTATTGAGGCGAGACTAGACGTAGGTAGAGGACCGATAGCTACTGTATTAGTACAAAACGGAACTTTAAGAATTGGTGATATAGTTGTTGCGGGCACTGCTGTTGGTAGAGTTAGAGCAATGATTAACGACAAAGGCGAAAGAGTTGAGAGTGCAGGTCCTTCGGTTCCTGTGGAGGTTACAGGTTTAGGCGAAGTTCCTACAGGTGGAGACGTATTTAACGTAGTATCTGACGAGCGCCTTGCAAGAGAGCTTGTACAACAAAGAATTACAGACGAAAAAGAAGCTATGTTTAATGCTCAAACAAAAGTTACTCTTGATAACCTATTCGACCAAATGAAAATAGGTGAAATGAAAGAACTTAAAGTTATTGTTAAAGCAGACGTACAAGGCTCTGTTGAAGCAGTAAGACAGTCTTTAGAGAAGCTTACAAACGAAGAAGTAAGAGTAAACATTATTCATGGTGCCGTTGGTGCAATTAGTGAGAGCGACGTAATGCTAGCCAGCGCTTCTAACGCAATAGTAGTTGGATTTAACGTAAGACCAGACCCAATTGCTGAAGAGAATGCAAAACGTGACGGCGTTGACATGCGTATGTACAGAGTTATTTACAACTGTATTGAAGAGATTGAAGACGCTATGAAAGGCATGCTTGCTCCTAAATTTAGAGAGATTATGCTTGGTAAAGCCGAGTGCCGTGAGGTATATAAAATTACTAATGTGGGCATGGTTTTGGGCTCATATGTTATACAAGGTAAAATTCAAAGAAATGCACTTGCAAGAATTGTACGTGATGGTATAATAGTAGCAGATGATAAAGTTGCATCACTAAGAAGATTTAAAGACGATGTTAAAGATGTTGCAGAGGGCTACGAGTGTGGAATTACACTTGATAAGTTCAGTGACATTAAACAAGGCGATATATTAGAGGCTTATTTAATGGAAGAGTATAGAGATTAATATAAGTTTTAATCTTACCAAGTTTTATAAAATTTAGATTAGGCTAATATAATTAAATTTGTAGGGTATACGGTCTTTGACCGTACCGCTAAAAATAACCTAACATGAAAGGGAGTTTAACATGTCAGGACATAAAGCAGAAAGAATACAAGAAGATGTGAGAAGAGAGATAATGGCTATTTTAAGAACAGTAAAAGACCCAAGAGTATCTGAGTGTTTTTTATCTGTTGTAAGGGTAGAGGTAACCAACGATTTATCTTACTGCACAATATATGTAAGCACAATTGAGGGCTTAGAGAAAACGAAAGAGGCTGTAAAAGGCTTAAAATCAGCCGCAGGTTATATAAGGCACGAGCTAAGCCATGCTTTAAAGCTAAGGCATACTCCTTCTTTAATATTTAAAGTGTCAGACTCAATAGAGTATAGCGCTATGATATCTGAGAAGATTAAAAAACTAGATATAAAAAACGAAGATTAGTTTGCTTTAAAAGTTTTGGGCTGCAGTAAAATTATTATGCAGTTCAAAGCTTTTGTCGCATTTTAGGCAATAAAGAAAGGTAAGGGGAAAATGGTAACTATAAAAGATATTTGCTCAGAGCTTAAGCAAAAAGATAAGTTTCTTGTTATATCTCATGCATCGCCAGACGGAGATACACTAGGAAGTGCAACGGCGTTAATTAGAGCATTAAGAGATATGGGCAAAAAAGCAGACTTTAGTTGCGACGATGTAATAGACGATAAATATGCATACTTATTTGAGGGGCTTGATAATATTGGGTTTGCCCCTGAATATTATGTATCGGTAGATGTTGCAAGCCCTCAGTTATTAGGAAAAAACAGCGAGTATGAGATGGATATGGTAATAGACCACCACGCAATAAACAGCCTACAAGGTAAAATTAAGTTTGTAGATAGCACTGCCGCTACTAATACATTAATTATATTTGAGATTATTAAAGAGCTAGGTGTAAAGGTTTGTAATAAAATTGCAGACTCACTTTTTACTGGCCTTACAACAGACACAGGTTGTTTTAAATACTCTAATACCGACCCGCGAACCCACAGGGCAGCTGCAGATTTAATTGAGGCAGGAGCAAATGCGTATAGTATTAATAAAGTTATGTTCGATAACAAAACAAAATCTGGGCTTAAGGCAGAGCAGTATGTTTTCTCAAACTTAGAGTTTCACCTCGATGACAAAGTGGTTATTGCATATATGCCACAAAGCTTGTTTACTGAAACAGGGGCTACAGAGGCTGACTTAGAGGGAATTCCTTCAATGGTTAGAGGTATTGAGGGTGTGCGTTTAGCGGTTACGTTAAAAGAGAAAGACACAGGATTGTGGAAGGCGTCTGTTAGAGGTGTTGCTCCATATAATGCAGGAAAACTTTGCGAGAACTTAGGCGGCGGCGGACACCCTGGTGCTGGTGGTTGCGCACTTACAACAAGCCTTGAAGAAAGTCGAGCAAGGCTGTTGGTTGAGTGTAAAAAAGCGATAGAAAGTGTTGAAGAGGGATAATGACAGGAGTAATAGCGGTAAACAAAGGGCAAGAGTTCACCTCTTTTGATGTTGTTGCAATTATGAGAGGGATTTTAAAAGAGAAAAAAATAGGGCACACAGGTACACTTGACCCTATGGCTACAGGGGTTTTGCCAATTCTTGTAGGTAGGGCAACAAAGGCTTGTGATTTACTGCCTGACACAGATAAAACTTACATAACAAGCTTTAGAATAGGTAGTAAAACAAATACTGGCGATATATGGGGCGAGACAATTAAAACAAGCGATGCTATACCTACAAAAGAAGAAATTGAGGGTGCATTAAATGACTTTAGAGGCAAAATATTACAGTTGCCGCCCATGTATTCAGCCGTATCTGTAAATGGACAAAGGCTTTACGACCTTGCCAGAAAAGGCATAGAGGTAGAGCGTGAGAAAAGAGAAGTTTATATATCAGAGCTAGAACTCGTTGATTATAATCAAGGTGAGGGAGAGCTTAAAATAAGCTGCTCTAAAGGTACATATATAAGAACACTTATTGAAGATATATCAGAGAGTATAGGTGCACTAGCAACAATGAGTGGTTTGGTTAGAACTTATGCTTGTGGATTTGAAATTGAAAATTCTTACACACTCGAGCAATTAAGGCATGCTAGAGACGAGGGTAAGCTTGAAGAGATAGTAAAACCTGTAGATACTTTGTTTTACGATTTTGACAAAGTTGAAGTAAGTGAGGCACAAGCAAAAAGATTTTTAAATGGTGGAACACTTGACATTAACAGAATAAAGGGTATAATAGATAAAAAAGGTAAAAAAGTGTACAGAATTTATGAAAAAGGTGATTTTTTAGGACTAGCAAAGCTTGATATAAGTGTAGAAAGTCTGAAATTTATTAAGCATTTTAAATAAAATTAGCTATAACTAACTCCTGGGAATGAACCGCTATGAGAGGGTGGTTTTAAAATGAAGATTGTTAAAGTAGTGTTTTTGGCTCTGTTATTTGTAAGTTTATTTGTATTTATAGATTTGGGATTGAATTTATTAGGATTATCAGTGCCAGAAATTCAAGATGGTATTGCGTACAATAGCATTTTACAAAGTCAATTTGGATTGTTAGAAGAAGCTGGAATTAATACTAGTGCAGACTTCTTTTATGCATTTTGCGTTTCTGCTTGGATTAGTTTTGCGGTATTAGCAGGAAATGTACTGTTGTTTTTTATAGCATCAAAAAAAAGAAAACAACAATCTTCTTAGGAGGGAAACTATGAATAAGAAAATATGGTTAATGCCACTGTTGTTAATAATGATGCTTGTAGCATATTTCACTATGACTAAAGACGGTGCATTAAGGTTTGCGGTTATTTTAAGTGGAAACCCTATAGAGGCTTTTTCGTATGAAGTTATGGACGAGCCATATTCAATATATTTAGAAGAAAATCAAATTCCATTTTCACTAGAAAATCCTCCGATTGACGAGCCTACTCAAAGTGAATTGGTTAATTGGGTGGTAACAAAAAACGGTATTTTTTACAGTGCGGAGTATTACGGTTGGGGGTAGCTTATTAATTCACAATTATAAATGTACAATGCACAGTTGCTGTGTATTATGTAGTGTTTGTCTGGCTATTTAAAGTTCAGCACTAGTCACCTTAGATTTGTGAATTAACAATTTGTGATTTGTTAAAGGTAAGTCAAAAAAATAATAATTTAGAGGAGTGTATAATGAAAAAGAATATTTTATTTATCATGTCTGACGACCACGGCGCTCAGGCAATCAGTTGCTATGGTAGCAAAATTAATGTAACACCTAATATTGACAGAATTGCTCAAATGGGCGCAAGGCTAGATGCTTGTATGTGTACAAACTCGATTTGCGCACCTAGTAGGGCAGTTATTTTAACTGGTAAACATAGCCATTTAAATGGGGTTATGACTCTTGAAAATGACATTGACTCACGTCAACCTAATGTTGCAAAAGAATTGCAAAAAAATGGCTACCAAACAGCGATGATAGGTAAATGGCATATGGGTAGCGGAGGAATTCACGACCCGCAGGGCTTTGATTACTGGAACACTTTATACGGACAAGGGCCTTATTTCGACCCTACTATGCGTGAAAATGGGGTAGATGTTACATATAAAGGTTATACCACAGATATTATTACTGATTTAACGATTGATTTTATTGAAAAAAGAGACAAAGAGAAGCCTTTTTTTGTAATGTGTCATCATAAAGCTCCTCACAGAAACTGCATTCCTTCTCCTAAATATGAGCATTTATATAAAGATGAGCCTTTAGCTTTGCCAGAGACTTTTCACGATACATTTGAGAATAGAAGTGACGCTGTTAAGTACAATGAGATGAAGATTACTGACTTAAGAGATACCGACACTAAAAAGCCTGTACCTGAGGGTTTAAGCGAAAAAGAGGCAAAAGAGTGGAAATACCAAGAGTATTTTAAAGATTATTTAAGATGCGTAGCTTCTGTAGATGAGAGCGTTGGTAACTTGCTTGATTATTTAGAAGAAAATGACTTAATGGACGACACCATGGTTATTTATACTTCAGACCAAGGCTTTTTTATTGGTGACCACGGCTTTTTTGATAAAAGATATATGCTTGAAGAGTCTATGAAAATGCCATTTGTAGTTTGCTCAAAAGGCGATATTGAACCCGGTAGTGTAATAAGTGGGCAAGTTTGCAACTTAGATTTTGCTCCTACATTTTTAGACTATGCACAAACTAAAATTCCAGAGTATATGCAAGGCGTAAGCGTTAGAAATCTATTAGAGGGCAAAGAAGACGAAGAGACTTGGGTGAACGATGTTTACTACAGATATTGGACAGCTAATGGCGAGCACGGAGTTGCCCCTCACTATGGTGTTAGAACAAAAGATTATAAATTAATTTGCTATATTGATTGTGCAAGAGATTTTTATGGTAATATTATTAAAGGTCAAGAGAATGCAGTGTGGCCACAATGGGAGCTTTTTGACTTAAACGACGACTTAGAAGAGGTTAACAATCTTTATTATAAGCCTGAGTACAAAGACCTTGCAAAACAACTTACAGACAGACTTTTCGAGTTGAAATT
>CAYJEZ010000067.1:0-13642 GCA_964369215.1 uncultured Eubacteriales bacterium | reverse complement strand
TAGCACCTGGCTTTGAGGCTATTAAAGCTACTGTTAAAGAGAAAATGGAGCTATTCGGCTCAATTAATAAAGCTTAATTTTATTGATTTATTATTTAAGGGAGTTTGCAGTTTTGCAAACTCCCTTAATCTTTTTATCTAGTTCTCTCGCTAGCTAAAATCTCTTGAATTCTAGCGTCCATTTTTTTCGCAATTTCGTTGTAATCCTCTGCAACGTTTTGTTTTTGTCCAATGTCATAAAGCATATTGTAAAGTTGCTTGTCAGGAGAGTTACCTGTCTCAACCTCTGTAAATTTAGAAACAGCGTCACCTTCACTCGGCTCTAAATAAGACCACTTGCCTTGTCTTAATATATGAGCTTTATTTACACTCTCATACATATATTCATCTCTGCCCTCTTCTGTTTTGCCTAATAAAGCATCTAAAACATCAAAGCTATCTGGGCAATCTACAAGCTCTACACCTAACATATTAGCAAAAGAAGCGGCAAAGTCTACTTGAGAAACCAATGCATCTGACTTCATTTTTTTAATGTTGTTTTTCCAAGATAAAATTAATGGTACCCTTGCTCCACCATCAAATTTGCTATATTTTCCGCCCCTTAACGGGCCAGCTTGTCTGTGTGCACCTAGTTTTGCAACAGCCTCATCGTCGTAACCGTCGTCTAAAACAGGTCCGTTATCGCTTGAGAAAATAATGATTGTATTCTCTAAAATACCTTTTTTCTCTAAGAAAGCTGTAAGCTCGCCAACGCAGTAATCAAGCTCTAAAATAACGTCACCTCTTGTACCTAATTTAGACTTGCCAGCAAATCTCTCGTTAGGAACTCTTGGCACATGTGGTTGATGAAGTGAGTAGAATAAGAAGAATGGGTCCTCGCTCTCTTCAATAAAGCCTTTTGCCTCTCCTAAAAACGCATCTGCTAAGTCTTCATCTTTCCAAAGAGCAGACTTTCCGCCCCTCATGTACCCTATTCTTCCAACACCATTAATAATGCTGTTATTATGACCATGAGAAGAAGTTAACCTTAATAGCTCAGGGTTTTTCTCATAAGTAACTATATCGTCGAAAGGATTTTCTTTTCCGTAAAATACTTCTATCGGGTCATTTAAATCTAGGTTTTGAACCTCTCCATTTTTAACATAAACACAAGGTACACGGTCGTTAGTTCCGGGAAAAATAAATGAGAAGTCAAAGCCAACATCATTAGGGCAGTGCTCTATTTTTTTATTCCAATCAATAACTCCATCACCCATACCTAAATGCCATTTTCCAACAACTCCTGTTTTGTAGCCTGCTTTTTTAAATATTTTAGGTAAAGTCTCTTGCTCTTTAGGTATTATGCACTTAGCGTCTCCTGTAAGAACTCTTGTATACGGGTTTCTAAACGGATACGCTCCTGTTAAAAGGCTGTATCTAGCTGGAGTACACACAGCAGAAGTAGAGTAACCATTTTCAAATCTAATCCCATTCTCTAATAAACTGTCTACGTTAGGGGTCTTTATTTCCTCTGCACCGTAACAAGACAAGTCCCCATAGCCTAGGTCATCTGCATAGATGACAACTACATTTGGTTTGTTATTCATAGCTTTCAATTCCTTCTCTTTAATTTTTATATATAATTACTTATTAAGTAACTTATACCAACTTTATTTTTGCAACATAAAAAACTCCGACATTTTCTGTACAGTATAGTCAATATCTTCTTTTGTATGCGCTGAGCCTATAAACATAGCTTCAAATTGTGCAGGAGCTACATATATTCCATTTTCTATTAGATGAGAAAATAATTTTGCATACAGTTGTGTATCAGAACTCAACGCCTCTTCATAGCTTTCTACTTTACTTTTGGTTAAAAACACGCAGTTCAGAGAGCCTATATTATTCACTGTGTAATCACATGCTTTCTTAAGCTGTGCCGCCATATAATCGCCTTTTTGGTTGATGTCTTTATAAACCTCACCATTTAACAATTGCTTTAATGTTTCTATGCCCGCAGTCATAGCTATAGGATTACCCGACAAGGTACCTGCTTGATAAACATTTCCGCAAGGTGATATTTGGCTCATTATATCTTTTCTTCCGCCGTATGCTCCAACAGGCATGCCTGCACCTATAATTTTGCCATAGCATACAAGGTCTGGTGTAATATTAAAGTAGCTTGCAGCTCCGCCAAAGCAAAGCCTAAACCCTGTAATAACTTCATCAAAAATAAGCAATGCATTATTTTCATCGCACAGTTCTCTAAGTTCTTTTAAAAAGTTCTCTTTTGGTAGAACAAGCCCCATATTAGCCGCAACAGGCTCAATTATTATACAGGCAATTTCATTTTTGTTGTTTTCAAAAAGTTCTTTAACACTGTCAATATCGTTAAACTTAGCATTCAGGGTGTCTGCCGCACAGCCTTTTGTAACACCAGCACTGTTTGGAGTTCCAAACGTTAATGTACCTGAGCCAGATTTAACAAGCATGCTGTCGCTATGACCATGGTAGTTGCCCTCAAATTTAATTATTTTATCTTTACCGGTAAAGCCCCTTGCAAGCCTTAATGCACTCATAACTGCCTCTGTGCCACTGTTTACCATTCTTATCATTTCTACATGAGAAATGTTATCGGTAATTAATTCTGCAATTTCTACCTCTAGTGCAGTAGCTGCCCCATAGCTAAGTCCGTTTTTAACTGCCTTTTCAACCCCTAGCCTAACTTGCTCATTATTGTGCCCTAAAATCATCGGTCCCCACGAGGCAATGTAGTCTATATATTCATTACCCTCTTCGTCGGTTAGCCTACAGCCATTTGCTTTGCTTATAAACACAGGCTCTCTTCCAACCGATTTAAATGCTCTAACAGGGCTGTTTACTCCACCAGGAATAACTTTTTGCGCCCTTTCAAATAAATCTTTATTCATTAAACAAATTCATCCTTTTATTTTTATTAACCAATATCTCCACTTTTAATAGCCTTTGATAGCTCTTTTGCATAGTAACTTATAAGAATATTCGCTCCTGCCCTATAAATAGAAACAGCAGTTTCACACATCAACTTATACTCGTCAACATAACCCATACTCGCCGCCGCTTTTATCATTGCATACTCGCCGCTAACGCTGTACGCTGCAACAGGTAGTGTTGTTATAGCAGCCACATCCTTAATAATATCAAGGTACGAAAGTGCAGGTTTTACCATTAAAATGTCTGCACCCTCATTTGCGTCTAAAACAGCTTCTCTTATTGCCTCTTTTGAGTTGTGGTAGTCCATTTGATATGCTTTTCTATCTCCAAAACTAGGGGCAGAACCCGCCGCCTCTCTAAAAGGTCCATAAAACGACGAAGCATACTTAACCGCGTACGACATAATTGGAGTATTTATAAAACCATTGTTGTCAAGTGTTTCTCTTATTGCGCTAACCCTTAAATCCATCATGTCAGACGGTGCAACCATGTCTGCACCGCTTTGCACATGAGACAGTGCTATTTTAGACAATAAATTCAAGGTTTTATCATTATCAACATATTCACCATCAAGAATACCACAATGCCCGTGAGAGGTATACTCACACATACAAACGTCGCTAACAATATAAACCTCATTTTTGTATCTTTCTTTAATAGCCCTTATCCCTTGTTGAACTATTCCGTCTTCGGCATATGCTCCACTGCCTATATCGTCTTTCTCTTTAGGTATTCCAAACAACAACAACTTACTAACACCGTTTTTTAAAGCTTTTTCTACCTCTTCAAAAACAGTGTCGGTGCTATACCTAAATTGTCCACTCATAGAGTTTATCGGGCTTTTTATACCTTTACCCTCTTCTATAAAAATCGGGTATATTAAACTATCTGAGCTAAGTCTTGTCTCTCTTGCCATAGAGCGAATAAAATTATTGGCTCTCAATCGTCTCGGTCTTTCATTCATTTTATATCACTCTTTCAGTTAAATTCATTATTTGTAATCAATAACTACCATTTGATGGCATTCAAAGCAATCTACTGTATAGCTCAGCTTATTGCCCTCTTGTATAAACTCAATCGCTTTATTTTGAGGTGCAAGATAGACAGCTTTTACTTCTTTATCAAAATTAATGCTCACCTCAGTATTATAAATTGGTGTAATATCTTCAATTATCTGAGTATTTTCACCTCTGCTAGTAGGTACAGCATATAACAAATGATTAATATATCTGCTCTCGCCTTTTTGATGTTGAAGAGTACAAATTCCTTGTGCAGGCAAGTTTGTGCATATTTTTTTATCATCGCCTAATATTATATCCATAACATACTTAAACATCTCTTTTAAAATAAGGCTTCCTTTTTTAGCGTAATCATCAAAAATCTCCCAAGATATATAAACTCCGTCACTGCCTTTTACTATTGCTGGAGCTCGAGTAGTTTTTTCGTTAGGGGTATGTTGATGAGACGAGAAGTGCTCGAATGTTCTATTAAAATAACTGTTTTCTCTCTCGCCTATCACTTCACCATTTGTAGGCTCAATTAAATAGCCATTTGAATACATTACAAAAGCTGTACTTCCAAGGTTGCAATAAGAGAAGTTCGGAACAAAGAAATCTGGTTTAAACTCGGTTTTACCTTTATATTTAGCACCAAAGTCAAAAACAAACTGCTCATCATCACTTATAGCAGAATTACCGGTAGCTAATATTTTTCCACCATTTTTAATAAATGCTTTAAGTCTTGCCTCGAGCACTGCATTAAGTTTAATAGTGTCTGGTAAAATTATTACTCTATATTTTGATAAACTCTCTTCTAAATCGTCAATTACATCAAAAAGATAGTTGCCCTCACTAAGCATTCTTATTGCACCTGCGTCACTATTATATCCGTCTGGGTCTTCTCTCTCTTTACTCATACACTCTTGAGAGAAAAGGGCAATATCTGCAACATTTTCTACATAGTCGCACCAAGGCTCTTTAAGCTCTACCTCTTTAAATGCTTCACCTATTAAATTGTACGTAACTGGATCCAAAAGTCCGTCTGGGTGCATTTGGTCTCCTATACAAACTTTTGCTCCATGTGCAAGGCTAAGTGCCGACTCGTATCTAAGTGCATTTGGATGTTTAAACCCGCCAAACTCTCCCCAAGTAGTGTGGAATTTACCTGTCATTCCTAAAAATTCTTTACCCAATCCTTGCACATATCTAGCAGATAACGGAAAGTGGTCGTAACCCCAACCACCTGTTGGTAAAGACTCTAGCTCAATATGTGAGTAATAGTCAGCAATGTCTCTTCTTCCTTTGGTAACATGTCCGCTATTATGGAATATCTCCATGTTCGGGTTAATGCTGTGAACTGTATCTTTAACTCTTTGCAGGTAATTCTTATATACTTTTTCACCTAGTTCTCTAATGTTTTTAAAGTCTGATGGATCTTTTCCCTCGTCCATTAATTGATTAAAACAGGTTTGACAATAGCAATCTCTTACACCTACTATGTCAAGCCAAATTCCGTCTGTTTCAAAAGTTTTTGTAACATGTGCTATTTGCTCTAATAAATAATCTAGGTACTCTGTATTCATACAAAGCATATGATAACCCGGAGAAAAGAAGTCTTTTGACCAAGTAGTGGTTTGATTTTCATATCTAAACAACCACTCAGGTCGTTTTTTTGCAATATACTCGTCTAAACCAGCAGATATGTAAATTTGAGTTTTAACCCCTATCTCTTTACAAGCCGCAACCATCTCTCTTGTTAAATCGCAGCTTAAGTATGGGTGTTTTGCATATGGTGCATCTTCATAATAATTTAAACCGTGGTGGCACTTTGCAAATAAATTAATGCTTCCAACATGCCCGTCTTTCAAAGCGTTTTGAAAAGCAATTTTATCAAAGTTTTTGCCTATTCCCTCAATTTTCTCACTGGTGTGAAAGTCAAGGTGAATTTGTCTGAAATCCATTTTATACATCTAATACAACTCCATAATCAAATTTAATAAGATAAACTAATTAACATATTAACATAAATAATATTAAATTTCAACGATAATTTTGTTATATTTTTTAGTTTTTTATTGATTTTATTAATTTGCTATGTTAGTATGAAAACAGTATTATTTTGAGTGATTGAATGGAGGAATAAAAATTGAAAAGCAAACCTAATGTAATCTATATTTTAGCAGACGATATGGGTTATGGAGATGTGTCTGCACTTAATCAAAACTGTGGATTTAAAACGCCTAATTTAGACAACATGGTTAAAGATGGTATAGCCTTTAGCGACGCACATTCTACATCAGCTGTTTGTACGCCGTCAAGGTATGCTATTATGACAGGTAGATACAATTGGAGAAGCAAGCTTAAAAGTGGAGTTTTAGGTGGTTACTCTACACCTTTAATAGAAAAAGATAGAACAACTGTTGCGCAAATGCTTAAACAAAGCGGCTATAGAACCTCTGCAATAGGCAAATGGCATTTAGGAATGGACTTCTCTAAAACCGATGATTTTATTGAATTTGACAAATTTGCTTCTTCATATGACATGTGTGATGGAATAAAATACGATGAAAAAATTGAGAACTCTCCTAACACTAGAGGTTTTGATTACTATTTCGGCATAGCAGGCTCACTTGATATGCCTCCTTATGTATACATAGAGAATGATAGATTTACAGCATTACCTGACCATAAATCTATACCAGAGCGTGGTTTTGCTTGGTATCGACCCGGTGTAACCGCACCTGACTTTGTACATGAAGAAGTTTTAGACGTGTTTGCAGATAAAGTAGTTGATGAAATCGATAGACTTAAAAACGACGACTTCTTTATATATTTTCCTATGCCGGCTCCACATGGTCCTATTATGCCAAACGAGAACTTTAGAGGTAAATCAGGCATAAACGCTTATTGTGACTTTGTAATGCACTGCGACAGCGTTGTAGGAAAGATTATTAACAAACTTAAAGATGAGGGACTTTATGAAGACACAATAGTTATTTTCACAGCCGACAACGGGTGCTCTCCTATAGCTAAGTTTGATGAAATGGCAGAAAAAGGTCATAACCCTAGCTATAAATTTAGAGGTCATAAAGCAGATATTTTTGAGGGTGGGCATAGAATACCTCTGCTTATGACTTGGGGCAACGGAATTAAGGCTGGCCAAATGTGCAACGAGACCGTGTGTTTGTCTGACTTTATGGCGACAATGGCAGATATTATAGGCTATAAACTAGAAGATAACGAAGCAGAGGACAGTGTAAGTAATTTACCTTTATTTAAAAATGCAAAATCCGGAGCTGTTAGAGACTATACTGTTCACCAAAGCGTTGACGGCTCATTGGCTATAAGAAAAGGTAAGTACAAACTTGAGATGTGCGTGGGCTCCGGAGGATGGACATACCCAAGACCAGAAGATTACACCGATGACATGCCAAGGTTTCAGCTATATAATTTAGAAGAAGACATTGGCGAGACAACAAACATAATAAATGATAATCAAGAAATATATATAAAAATGCGAGAGCTATTAAAACAATGCGTTAAAAATGGTAGAAGCACTATAGGCGCAGTGCAAAAAAATAACGGCCAACAAGTTTGGGATACCATAGCTTGGATAGAAGAAAACACATAAGTTTAAGGAGTGATAAAGCTTGATAATTAAAGAAATTGGAAGAGAAGATTTTAAGCAAGCAAGCGTAGTTTCAGCTGTTGCCTTTGAATTTTCATTAGACTTAAATGATTTTGACATTGACAAAAAATTAGACGAAGTAGGAATGAGGGCGTCTAACGGGCATAAAGTCAAGTCCATTGGAGCATACTCAGACGACGGAATAACCTTGTATAGCAATTTATTATCTATACCATTTCTTGTAAACTTCGATGGAAACAAGTTAATGATGAGCGGGATTGGCAACGTTGCCACGCTTCCACCTTATAGAAGAAATGGCTGTATTAGAGAGAGTTTTAAATATTTATTTCCTAAATTAAAAGAAGATGATTTTCCCATTAGTTATCTTTTTCCATTCAGTTGCTCATACTACAGAAAATTTGGTTACGAGGTAAACTCTGCTATTAACATATGGACTATAGATTTTAAAGCATTTAAAAACAGTGGTGTAGAGGGTAGCATCGAGATGCTAGCTCCTGAAGACAGTTATGATGTTGTAGACGAAATATACAAAAAAATGTATACAAATTACAATTTAACAAGTGTAAGAGACGAGGCACACTATAGGTATTATAACAATCGCGAAACATATAAAAATAAAAAATACGCCTATGTTTGGAGAAACAAAGACGGTGTGGCAAAAGGTTTTATGATGTTTAAAAAGAACAATGTTGACGGCAAAAGCATTATGGACTGCACCCACTTTTTTGGTACTGACAACGACTTTATGTTTACCGATACTGAGGGCTTTTTAGGGCTTATGGACTTCGCTCTCACTTTCTCTTCTAATTACGATAGCATTAAATTTTTTGTCCCCTCAAATATAAATATAGACGGCTTAATAAACGAGGCTAACTTTACACATTGCCAAAGAAAAGCAAGTGGTATGGTTAGAGTAATAGATGCTCAGAAAATTCTACAATTAAGCAATTATAAAGGCAGCGGAGAGCTTGACATTAAAATAACTGATAAGTACTGCGATTGGAACAATACTATTTTTAAGGTTATTTTTAAAAATGGTAAATGTGAAAGCGTAGTGAAAACAACTGGAAGCTATGATATAGGAATGGATATTTCTACTTTTTCTTCACTTATTTGTGGTTGTTACCACAATGCTAAAGACTGCTTAAAACTCGACTTAGAAATTATAAGCAATCAAGAAAATATTGACAAAGTTTTTTATTTTAAACCTAATGCAGTTTTAGATTTATTCTAGTATATACAAATGGAGGGCAGCTAATTATCCGCCCTCCATTATCTTTTTATTTTAAAATAAAATCATTCACTGCTTTAGCAAAACCAAAGTTTTCACAAGTATCTGTAACATGTTTAGAGGCTGCTTTTGTTGCTTTTTCTGCATTGCCCATAGCAACACTTACCCCTGCATATTTTAGCATAGATATATCATTTCCATTGTCGCCTATTGCCATAACTTCGCTTTTGTTAATGTTTAAACTTTTACATAAATACTCTAAAGCATAACCTTTAGTAGCGTATTTATGGTTAATCTCTAAATTATCTTTAAATGAATAAGTAACTGAAATATCATCAAACTTAGATAGCTGAAATAAAATCTCTTCTCTTAAATTATCAGGTAAGTATGGCATAAAAATTTTAGAGGGCAAACAGTTCATTGAGTCTATTCCCTCTTCAAGCGAATTTACATATTTGTACTCCTTATCTAAAAACACATATTTTCTCTGAGGAATATTATATTTTTTCTTAGCCAGTTCTCTATCACGCTCTTTAGTAACAGGATATTGCCCTATGTAATAATCTAAATAAACTGGGTAGTTTAATAATAATTCCTCTATTTTTAAAGCTGTTTCTCTTGGTAATAGCGAGCTGTAAACTACATCTAAATTTTTCAAATTATAAACATCGCCACCGTTTGAAGTTATTGCATAGTCTAAATAATTTAGCTCTAAAATTTCTTTAGGAATAAATCTTATAACTCTACCAGTTGCAGGAACTAATATTACACCCTTCTCTTTTGCATTAAAAAGAGCTTCTCTGTTTTCATCGGGCAAGTATTTGTTACCAATAATTGTAGTTTCATCTAAATCAAAAGCCAATAGTTTTACCGCCATATAGCACCTCATTAATTAATTTATACTCAAACCACTACAAAATCAAAACAAATCTCTGCTCACAAAACCCAATAAAGTATAGTAAAACTTTAGTTTTACAAAAAGCTTTTGATAGCATTTATTTGATGTGATTTGAATATATCATATATTGTTACCTATTTTACCATTATATGATAATTTTTTCAAGCGTAATAATCAAACTTCTCGATTTATCAAAAAAGCATAAAAAAGGACTGCAACGCAGCCCTTGTTAAATCAAAAATTTATTTGTTAACAGTGTCTTTAAGTGCTTTACCAACTTTAAATACAGGAGCTTTGTAAGCTGGAATTTCAATAGCTTTGTTTGTTCTTGGGTCACGTCCTGTTCTTGCACCTCTGTCTTTTACCTCGAAAGTACCAAAACCTACTAATTGAACTTTCTCTCCATTAGTAAGTGTTTGTGTAATTGTCTCGAAAACTGTATTAACAGCGACATCTGCCTCTTTCTTTGTCATGCCTGATTTCTCTGCAACAGCAGCAATCAATTCTGTTTTGTTCATTTGTTCTTCCTCCATATTTTATATAATTTCGTCGGCAAAAACCGATTATAGTCCTCAATTATAAATCATTTATAATTTTGTCACTATACAAACTAAGCGCTTCTTCTGCATTTATATTATTCTCTTCAGCTAAGGCTACAAGCCTTGCCAACTCAGCGCCTACATATTCTATATCTATTTTATCTGATTTTTCTAAATTGTCAATAGTTTTATCAATTTTTTTTTGACTTTTTGACAATTTTTTATATATTTTTTGGTATTTCATAAGTGAAGGTAAGGCTTTAGATACTCCTTCAAGCGATTGCTTAAGAGTTTTTCTGCCCTTTGTCGCCTGCTTAATACTCTCCCAATTTGTCAATACATCATCTACACCATTTACGTTTGTATCAGAAAAAATATGCGGGTGCCTTACTACTAACTTTTTGCACACTTCACTCACAACTTCATCAAAACCAAATATCTCTTTTTCACTAGCCATTTCACTGTGAAAAACAACCTGCAACAAAACATCTCCTAACTCTTCTTTTAATAGTTCAAAATCTTCATCATCTATTGCCTCTACTGCCTCATAGCATTCTTCGATAAAGTTATTTCTAATGCTTTTATGCGTCTGCTCGGCATCCCATGGACAACCTTCGTCTGACCTAAGTATTTTCATAATATCTATTAAATCATTAACGTCAAATTCTTCTTTGCTAATATATTTTTTTACATCCATTATATGTTTTTCCTCTCATCAATTTATGTATTTATTAAGAACAACTAATATTTTATCACTTTGCGGTAACATTTTCACATCATTTTTAGTTATTGTCTTGCTATATAAAAGTAACACACTATAAATCAAAACCGCAAACACAATACTAACTAAACAATTAATTACCTCATCTACACCTAAATTCGTCAAGTAGGTACTTAGTGTATATACACACAATATTGCACTCAATGAGCAGAGCAAGGGTTTTATTAGCGCACTATATACATCTATCTTTATAATAAGGCTTTTTACCAGTATAGTCAAGCTAATACTTAGCATAAAAAAATAACTAGCTAATGTAGATATAGCCACACCATATATATTAAGTTCAGGCAAAAAACATAAGTAATAACTCAGCACCACTTTTAAACTCAAACCGCTAACAAGTATTGCTACTGTAGTTTTTGCTTTATTTATTGACTGCAACATTGCACTAACAGGAATAAGCATAGCTGCAAAGACAGAAGCAATACCCAAAATAGCAAGAAGTCTATATATAATAAATGTTGAACCACCTTCACCATTTAAAACAATCACCAGAGGTAAGGCAATAACACTAAGCCCCAGGCCAGCCGGAATGCTAAAAACGCAAGTTAACCTTAAAACTGACTCTGTATTTATTTTTATACTCTTATTATTTTTTAACACCCAAGCGTTGGTTAGCGCAGGAACAGCACTTATAGCAAAGCTTTGTGTTATTGTTGGCACAAGCATAAACAGAGCTAACGAAAAGCTGTAGCATCCATATAAGTAGTTCGGTATAGTTTTTGGATTATTTATGTTTTCTTCTGGTATCATTCCTTTATAGTAATTTATTATTTCATCTCCTGAATTATTAATAAGTTCTGTTAGTCTCATTAATAAAAGCGATGCATCTACAAATAAAGATAAACTTATTACTAGAGCACCTATTCCTATAGGAATAGCTGTAACAACAAGCTTTTTTAATAAATAAGACACTTTATCAGGCTTAACACTTTGAGAAGCTCTTAAACGGTTAAATCTTTTTTTATTTTTTTGATATTTAATAAAGCTATATACTAATCCTAAAAAATTCCCAATAGTAACTCCTAACACCGCCGCTGTTGCCCCTAGTGCATAAATCATTTCGTTAGCTGTATTTGCACTGGGTGATATTCCTATAATCACGCCTGTGGTATTGTACTGCTGCGTATAGTAATATATAGCATAATAAGCTAAACCTAAGCCAAACACTAATCTACCTAAAGCCTCTATTATCTCAGTTATAGCTGTAGGTATCATATTACTCATACCTTGAAAAAAACCTTTGTAAGATGAACTTAGAGCACATAAAAGCACAGATGGAGCAAGTGCTAACATCGGTATATACGCCATGCTATTTCCTATATACTCGGTATACGGTGAAGCTATAAGAGCCATAAATACCGTACATATTGTACCCAGAATGAAAAACAATATGCTTGCTATAGTTTTAAGCTTATTTATGTTTTCAAAATTAAATTTCGAGTAGTTTTCGGCTATAAGCTTAGATAGTGCCGTGGGTAAACCCGCCGTAGCAAGTGTGTAAAACACAAAATATACCGAAAAAGAAGTATTGAAAAAACCCATTCCATTTTCAGAAATAAGCCTAGTAAGTGGAATTTTAAACAATGCCCCAATTATTTTAACCACTACAACTGCAGCTGCTAACAGTGCAGCTCCATGTAAAAAGCTTTGCCTGTCGTTAACCTGTTTTATCATATATCAAAGCATCCTTTGCTATTTTTTAGTAAAATTACTTTTTTATAACACTACTAATTTATATAGCAAGCCACGTTAATTTATGATTATTTGTACGATATAGTTATTTAAAGAAGATAACTACTTCTTTTTTTGATATAAGGTGTTTAGCCACTAGGAACAAATCCGAACCCGTTTCTAAAGCGATGTGTGGGCTTTCTAACTGTGTCAAAGCCAGTATTGTAGCATAAACTTTTTTGCCAGGTTAAGCCTTGCTGCAAGGTTTTTCTTTGTTATAAACCAACGCATCACTTTAGAAATCTTTGACCTCAAATTCGTTTCTAGTGGCTATTTATTAGCACAGTAAAAATCTCTTTAATATAGCTAATGCTAATCACCTTAGCACCTGCTATTGTTAAAGAGATTTTATCTAACTAAATTTACTCAAAATGTAACAATAAACTTACTTTTGCATACCGTGTTTTACTCTGTCTTTTTCTTCACATCTCTTAGCATCGTTCCAACGGTCAGTTGTCCCTACTAAGTATCCTGTAATTCTTCTTATTCTTTCGAAAGGCTTGCCCTCTCCTACCATTATGGTTCCTTCTGAAATGCGTCTAGCTGACATAATAAATCCTCCTTTAATAATCTTTGTTTAGTTAAAAATGTTTCACTGCTTTACATAATTTGTTTATGTTAATCTTTTATTTACCACGCCTTAATATAAGTTAGTAAATAAAAGAATATCTTGTTTTTATTTAGTCATCAAAGACTTAATATTTATAATATGTATAGTCTGGCACGTCATGAAATTTCTTTCTTAACTCATTAAGCTTCTCAATAGAAACTCCCTCGCCCTCGCGTCTTCCACATCTTGGACAAAATTCGTCTATAATTCCGTTGTATCCGCAAACTGGGTCACGGTCTACAGGGTGGTTA
>CAYJEZ010000066.1:0-13886 GCA_964369215.1 uncultured Eubacteriales bacterium | reverse complement strand
CTTTATTAATCTACCAAGGGTTATTTGTGAAATCTCCACCTCTAGCCCATTTCAAATAGCTTAGTGCGTGTTTTTGCCCTGTCATCTCCCAGTCGCCCGCATATATTGGGTCATGGTATCCTTCTACACAAATATCCCCCTCAAATCCGTGTTGATAAAGCATAAAGAATATATCTCTCCAGTTAGTATCTCCAAAGCCTGGAAGTCTCATATAAGCAAACTCATCTTTAGAAATAACCCCAAAGCGTTTTACTTCGTCCCAATCAATAGTAGCGTCTTTACCATGCAAATGCACTACTTTATTTATCCATTGTTTTAAATTAGGAATAGGCTCAATAAGTTGTCCCATTTGATGAGCAGGCTCCCACTCAAGACCTAATGAGTTTGAATTAACCTCACCAAACATCATCTCCCAAGCTTTAGGATTAAAGCCTATATTGCATGTAGCTTTATTCCAAGTACCACCCATTGGGCAGTTCTCAATGGCTAGTCTAACACCTTTATCTTCTGCACGTTTTGCAAGCTCTGAAAACACCTCTTTAAATTTTGGCATTGATGTTTCAACGCTCTCTCCCTCTAAAGCTCCTGCAAAAGTGCTTACAATTTTAGTTCCAAACAAATGTGCATTGTCAATACATTTAATTAAATTCTCTTTATGCTCTTCGTATTGTAGCGCATTACAATAAAACCCTAATGCACCAACATAGGCTTTATCTGCTAAAATCTCTTTAAGTTTTGGAGCAAGTTCTACTATATCTACATCACCAAACGACATATGAAAATTAACTGCTACCGCCTCATAACCTAAATCTATCATAGGTTTTGTCCACTCTAAAGCTTTTTGCCCTGGAATACAAGTTCCTATTTTTATCTCTTTCATTGCTTTTTTATTCTCGCTCATATTTCTCCCCCAAATATTAATATAATATAGTATAAAATAAAACAGTTTACAACAAACTATGAACTGCCTAAAAATAATTTAAAGCAGTTCATAATTTTATTGTAATATCAATTCAATAATAGCTTAATTTAGGCAATTTCTTCTTCTACCTGTGTGCCATTAAGTTTTGCAAACTCTTCCATAACCGCATTGTATGTATCCATTGTTATGTCGGGCATTCCTTCACCAGTTTCTATATCTAGTCCAGCAGCTTTAAAGCCGTCTGTAACTGCCTCTTGCATTAACGCTAGCATATCGGTATCTTCTCCTGCTATTGAAGTAGCCATAAGCATAATCCTCTCACTAACAGACTCTACAGAATACGCACCACCTTCAGAAATATCCGCTAAAGCACCCTCAGCAGTTGTAGCAGGGGTAGGCAAAGCATTCTCTAAACTACCAAAAATCTCTGTTAAAAAGTCTGCTGAATCTGCATTTATCTCATAGCCATTATGACTAACAACAGCTTGACTAGCCTGATTATTTACATTGCCCTCTACAGTATCTTTAACAATACTTAAAGTAGCTTCTAAGCGTTCTCTGCTAAGCGCATCAACTTGGTCTTGTGTCAATTTTTTGGGAGGCTCATAAGTTACACTCTCACTAACTTCTGCCTGTTTTTCAAAGGTATCAACCCTACTAACAGGTTCAACCGGGGTTGTATTTCCATTTCTACTCTTAAAATCAATCTCTGTATTAATTCTTACAGGATTGACTGATTGAGTGTTTTGTACATTAGAAACTATCATATAGTCCTCCGTTTCTACATTATAATTATCTACTAAAACTAGATAATCGATACCACATTCTAAAATGCTTCTAAGCAAGCACTACTTTCTAATTAAATTATACCACGAAAAGCAAATAAATCAATAGCAATATATAAATAAAATGCTAAAAAAAGGTAAAATTATAGCATAATAACTTAAAGTTATTTATCTTTAAGCTTTAATAATCTAACCAATTTATCACCCTTTGGCATCATAATAACATCTTTATATGTTACAGCCTTTACCATTACACCAATTATTACATATACTACTATTGCAAATGGAATAGTTGGCAATATTGCAACTGCGGGACTTAAAAATAGAGTTAACAAATAATATGCTCCATACGACACCGTTCCCATTATAACAGAAGCAATAATTGGTCTAAAAGCACTATTCCAAAAGCCCTCCCATTCTGGTATTTGCTTTTTGATGTAAATTACATTAATTATCATAATCAAAAGGTACGAAACCGCCGTACTAATTGCCGCTCCTAAAATATTTATCTCTGGAATAACTACCAAAGTATACGTTAGTGCTATTTTAACAAAGCCACCAATAGACATATTTATTACAGGAATTATAGGATGACCAAGCGATTGTATTATTGAGTTTGTTGTAAAAAGCGCGCTGATGAACATTACTGCTACCCCCATAGTAGAAAGTATTGGAGCTGTTCCCTCTGCCGCACTCGGATTTGCAAAAAGTAAAAGTTTACAAATTGGGTCTGCAAAAATAACCATAGCTACACTTGCTGGTACAGAAACCAAATATGTCAATTTAATAGAAGTGTTTGTAATGCTTTTAACTTGCTTTTTGTCTTTATTTGCTACAGCTGCAGATAAAACAGGCAATAAACTTGCCGATACCGGTACTACAAATGCGCCTGGTAAGTCAAAAAACTTTCTGGCATTACCAAAAACACCCCTTAACCACTCCGACTCTTCTATACTGTAGCCAACAGCACTTAATCTCTCTGCAATAATAGCAGTGTCTATGATATCTAATATATTTAAAAAGCATGCACCTAAGGTTATAGGCACCGAGAATTTTATTAAATCTTTAAATAATTTTTTAGTATCTACTTTTTCTTCACTTAAAGACTTAAATAAAACTTTGTCTTGCTTGTTTTGCCAAAGTTTATATAAAATAAGATATATTGTGCCAAAGCCTGCACTCGCACTTACACCAATAATTGCGCCAACAGCAGCCGACTCATCTGTTCCACCAGAGCTCAGTATTAAAAAAGCTAAGCCTAACCCTACAATTATTTTTGTTGTTGCCTCAATAATTTGAGAGGTAGCGGTAGGAATCATATTAGACCTACCTTGAAAATACCCTCTAACAGCAGACATTATAGAGATAAAAAACACAGTTGGCGAAAGAGCCATAACTGTATATTTAGCCTCTGAGTATCCCATTAAAGTAGCGAACTCTTCGGCAAAAAAGAACATAACTAAAGCCATTATCGCCCCTATTGTAGAGAAACACGATAACGCTAATGTAAAAACTCTATTCCCTTCCTTTCTCTTTCCTTGAGAATAGGCTGTACCTACCATTTTAGATACACTTACAGGAAGACCAGAAGTGGATATTAATAAAAAAAACGTAAAAACATCATAAGCTACATAAAAATAAGACATTGCACTTGCATCTATAATATTAGCAAGCGGAATGGAGAAAAGAAGTCCTAAAATTTTAACAATAAAAGTACCTACTGAAAGTATTGCGGCTCCTTTAACAAAACTTTGCTTTTTTTCTTTCGTCATAAAATTGCTAGTCCTTTATTTTATTTTTAATTAAAAAGTATGGGGGCGATTTTGTCGCCCCCAAATACTCGTTATTTAAGAATTAAATTATTTAGCTTTTAAAGCTGCTTGTGCTGCCGCTAGTCTAGCGATAGGCACTCTAAATGGTGAGCAACTTACGTAGTCTAAACCAACATTATGGCAGAACTCAACAGTTGTTGGGTCTCCACCGTGCTCTCCGCAAATACCGAAGTGCATTGTTTTGTTTACACCTTTAGCTAGTTTAACAGCCATTTCTACAAGTTTGCCAACGCCATTTTTGTCTATTCTAGCAAATGGGTCGTTCTCATAGATTTTATTGCCATAGTAAGCATCTAGGAACTTACCAGCATCGTCACGGCTAAAGCCGAATGTCATTTGTGTTAAATCGTTTGTACCGAATGAGAAGAACTCAGCCTCTTTAGCGATTTCATCAGCTGTTAAAGCAGCTCTTGGAATCTCTATCATTGTACCAACTTCGTATTTTAGCTCAACGCCAGCTTCTGCTATAACAGCATCAGCAGTAGCTACAACTGTTTTCTTAACAAAAGCAAGCTCAGCAACTTCGCCAACTAGTGGAATCATGATTTGAGGTACAACTGGAGCAGAACCAGAATTTGCTTTGTTTACAGCAATAGCAGCTTTAATAACAGCTCTTGTTTGCATTGCAGCAATCTCAGGATATGTTACAGCTAGACGGCAACCACGGTGACCCATCATTGGGTTAAACTCATGTAAAGACTCAATGATATCTTTGATATCTTGAACTGATTTGCCTTGTGTTTTAGCTAATAGCTCGATATCAGCCTCTGCAGTTGGAACGAACTCATGTAGAGGTGGATCTAAGAAACGAATTGTAACTGGGTAACCCCCCATAACTGTGTAAAGTTTCTCGAAGTCACTTTGTTGCATTGGCTCAATTTTAGCAAGAGCTGTCTCTCTTTGCTCTACTGTGTCTGAACAAATCATCTCACGAATAGCAGCAATTCTGTCAGCCTCGAAGAACATATGCTCTGTTCGGCAAAGACCAATACCTTGTGCACCAAATTTGATAGCTTGCTCAGCATCAGCAGGTGTGTCAGCATTTGTTCTAACTTTTAAAGTTCTGAATTTATCAGCAAGTGTCATAATTCTGTCGAAGTCTCCGCCGATTGAAGCAGGAACTGTAGGAATAGCACCACCGTAAACATTACCTGTTGTGCCGTCTAGTGACATAAAGTCGCCTTCAACGAATGTTTGTCCACCTAATGTGCATGTTTTCCCATGCTCATTAATTTTAAGCTCTGTACAACCAGATACACAGCATGTACCCATACCACGAGCAACAACAGCTGCGTGAGATGTCATACCGCCACGAGCAGTTAAGATACCTTGTGCATGATGCATACCCTCGATATCCTCAGGTGATGTCTCAAGTCTTACTAAGATAACTGGCTCGCCTTTTTCGCCTAAAGCAACTGCATCTTCAGCTGTAAATACAACTTTACCACAAGCGGCACCCGGAGAAGCAGCTAATGCTCTACCAATTGGAGTAGCAACTTTTAATGCTTGTGCATCAAATTGTGGATGAAGTAAAGCGTCAAGTTGTTTAGGGTCTATCATAAGTACTGCTTCTTCTTCTGTTTTCATGCCTTCGTCAATTAAGTCGCAAGCAATTTTTAAAGCAGCAGCAGCTGTTCTTTTACCATTTCTTGTTTGTAGCATGTAAAGTTTTTTATCTTCAATAGTAAACTCCATGTCTTGCATGTCGTGGTAGTGATTTTCTAGTTTTTGGCAAGTTGCTACGAACTCATTGTATACCTCTGGCATAATCTCTTCAAGCTCGCAAATAGGTCTTGGAGTTCTAACACCAGCAACAACGTCTTCACCTTGTGCATTAATTAGGAACTCGCCCATAAGCTCTTTAGCACCGGTAGCTGGGTCACGGCTAAACGCAACGCCTGTACCAGAATCGTTATTTTTGTTACCAAAAGCCATCATTTGAACGTTAACTGCAGTACCCCATGAGTATGGAATCTCGTTTTGCATTCTGTAGAAGTTAGCTCTTGGGTTATCCCATGATCTGAAAACTGCTTTAACAGCGCCCATAAGTTGCTCTTTTGGGTCAGATGGGAAATCTGTGCCTAATTTGTTTTTGTACTCTGCTTTAAATTGGTTAGCAAGAGCCTTTAGGTCCTCAGCAGTAAGGTCTGTATCCTCTGTGATACCTTTCTCTTCTTTCATCTCGTCGATTAGCTCTTCGAAATATTTTTTACCAACTTCCATAACAACGTCACTGTACATTTGAATAAATCTTCTGTAGCAGTCGTAAGCCCATCTTGGGTTACCTGTTGTAGTAGCCATAGCCTCAACAACTTCATCGTTAAGACCAAGGTTTAGAATTGTATCCATCATACCAGGCATAGAAGCTCTTGCTCCTGATCTAACAGAAACTAAAAGAGGATTCTCTTTGTCTCCGAATTTTTTGCCTACGGTTTCTTCCATTTTTGTGATGTTTTCCATAATCTCAGCTTGGATAGCATCGCTAATTTTTTTGCCGTCATCATAGTATTTTGTACAAGCCTCTGTAGAAATTGTGAAACCTTGTGGAATTGGAAGACCTAGTTTAGTCATCTCTGCTAGGTTAGCACCTTTTCCGCCTAGAAGCTCTTTTTGGCTTCCGTCGCCTTCGCTAAATTGGTAAACGAACTTTTGATTCAATCGAATCGACCTCCTAAAATTTTTATATTAATTTATTAAATTAACTGCTAACAAATTTTTGCTAAAAATGACTGTTACATTTTTAACATTACGTATTATACCAAAAAATAGGAAAAAAAGCTATACCTAAATATAAACTTTTTGCAAATTCAGCTATAAGATTTATTATAAGATTTGCCAATTTTTTTATCTATTATTATCAAAATTTCAAAATAATTATAAAAAACTTGAAATTTATTTCATTTTGTGCCATAATAAAACATATATTATCAATATTGCGTTTTAGGCGGGGTGCACTTGTACCCTGCCATAAACGCATGTTTAAAAAATGATTACACATAGTATAATTTTACAGTTTTATTCAAGGAGATTTTCATGTTTTTCAGAAAAAAAATAATTACAGAACCACCGGTTAGCAATATAGATTATTTACTAGTTGGTCTTGGCAACCCAGGCAAAAAATACGCAGACACAAGACACAATTGTGGCTTTATGTTTTTAGACTATTTGGCAAAAGAATATTCTACCAAAATAAGCAAACTAAAATTTAAAGGCGTAATGGGCGAATGTATAATAGAAAATAAGCGTATACTACTAATAAAGCCTGACACTTTTATGAATTTATCGGGTGAGTGCGTAGTTCAGTTTATGAACTTTTATAAAATTCCTGCAGAGAAAGTAATTTTAGTTTTTGACGATATCTCTCTAGATGTAGGCAAAATGAGAGTTAGACGAAAAGGCAGCCACGGTGGGCAAAATGGCGTTAAAAACATAATTTATTTAAGTGGTAGCGACCTTTTCCCTAGAATAAAAATAGGTATAGGAGCAAAACCTCACCCTGATTACAACCTTGCTGACTGGGTACTATCTAGTTTTTCTGATAAAGAACAAAAACAAATTAACGAAGTGCTACAAAAATCACATGACGCTTTAAAATGTATTATAAACGACGATATAGACAAAGCCATGAGTTTATATAATTAAAGGTATATTACTATGAAATTAATATCTGACGCTTTAAGATTAACCCCCGAATATATTGAGCTTTTTAACTCTGTAAAAGCTTTGAAAACACCTGCAGTAATAACAGGTGTTTCTGCAATACATAAAAGTATTATTGCCACAGCATTAGCATATGATACCAATAAAAAACTTTTGTTTTTATGCCCTGAAGAAGCAGATTGCCATAAAATCATCAGGGACCTAAAATCAGAAGGCTTGAACGCTGTTTTATACCCTACAAGAGATTACAGCTTACGAGATACAGACAGCAGCTCACATGAATATGAAAGAGAGCGGCTTCAAGCCCTTAATCAAATATCAACAGGAAAATGCGCCTGCATTGTTGCTCCTATTGATGCTGCTTTACAGTACACAATACCTGTAGATGAACTAGTATCTCGTGGGCTAACTATTGAAAGCGGAGAGGAAGTTACACAAGAAAAAGTATTATCTTCTCTTCATTTTTGTGGTTACCAAAATTCACACCAAATAGACGGAACCGGACAGTTCAGCCACAGAGGTGGCATTATCGACTTCTTCCCACCCGGTAGTGAAAAACCTGTTAGGCTAGAGTTTTTGGGCGACGAAATTGACAGTATCAGTTATTTTGACCTTGACACACAAAGAAGAGACGATCAGTTAGAAAGCGTATCTATTTCTCCGGCTGTCGAAGTAATTCCTAAAAGCAATACTGCACTATGTAAAAAAATTAGAGAGCACATGAAACTTTTAAGAGGTAAGCATGCAGCAAAAGCAAAAGAGATTTTAGAGAATGAGTGCAAAAAGCTTGAGAGCGGCTTACACATTGGCTCAATAGATAAATTTATATCTTTTATATACGACAAACCCGCTACTTTATTTGACTATTTTAGTGAAGAAAATTCAATTGTTATTTTCTCTGAGGGAAGTAAGCTTAAAGAAAAACTTCGTGCTACATTATGGCAATGGGGCGAAGACATAAAAAGTTATTTAAACGACGGTGTTTTATGTAGAGGGCTTGACAAATATTGTGAAGACTGGATTTATGCTCTTTCAATGTCTGAGAAAATCCCTTCAATTCATATGGACACTTTTGCACGTGGTACTTACGAAGTACCTACTAAAACACTTATAAATTTTAATGTAAAACAACTTTCTGCTTGGGGTGGTAGTGTACCACTTTTAGTTGAAGATTTAACCGCATTACTTCATAGAAAAATGAGGTGCGTGGTTTTTGCAGGTACAGAGCGTGCGGCCACTACCTTGGCTGAAGACTTAAAGTCCGCTGGGCTTCCAGCAGGTCATTTTGACATGCCAATTTTGCCACAAAAAGGAACAATAGTTGTTACATCAGGCACACTTTCTTCAGGTTTTGAACTTCCTACAGGAGCATTTGCACTTATAACGCATGGAAAAGTAGCCGAAAGTTTGTCTTCAAAAAAAGCTAAGAAAAAAAGCAAAAACTCTAAAGAAATTTACAGCTTAGGCGAGCTTTCTGCAGGTGACTACGTAGTTCATAGTTCACACGGAATAGGCGTTTTTCAGGGTATTCACAAGGTAGAGCTTAAGGGCATACTTAAAGACTATATTAAAATCCAGTACGCTAAAAACGATACTTTATACGTGCCTGTTACTCAACTTGACATGGTCGCAAAATATATAGGTCCTAGAGAAGACGGCGGAGTTAGACTTCATACCTTAGGTGGTGCTGAATGGAAAAAAACGAAAAGCCGAGTAAAAAGTGCTGTTAACGACATAGCTAAAGAGCTTATAATATTATACGCTAAAAGGCTTGAGGAAAAAGGCTTTGCTTTTCCTGAAGACGACGAGTGGCAAAGAGATTTTGAAGCTCATTTTGAGTACGATGAAACCGAAGACCAATTGCGTTGTATAGAAGAGATTAAGCAAGACATGGAATCTACTGTTCCTATGGACAGACTGCTTTGCGGAGATGTTGGCTTTGGTAAAACCGAGGTTGCATTAAGGGCTGCGTTTAAATGTATTACTGCAGGAAAACAATGTGCCATTCTTGTGCCTACAACTATACTTGCATGGCAACATTTTCAAAGCATTATAAAAAGAATGGAAGGCTTTCCAATAAATGTAGAGTTATTGTCTCGTTTTAGAAGCCCTGGCCAACAAAACGAAATTATTCGTAAAATAAAAAGAGGTTCAGTAGATTTAGTAGTAGGCACTCACAGGCTTATATCAAAAGACATTGAGTTTAGAGACTTAGGACTTGTTGTAATAGATGAAGAACAGCGCTTTGGAGTTGCTCAAAAAGAAAGGCTTAAGACAGCTGCGAACAAGGCAGATATATTAACACTTTCGGCTACCCCTATCCCCCGTACCCTTAATATGGCTTTATCAGGAATAAGAGATATGTCGGTAATAGAAGAGGCTCCGCACGACAGGCACCCAGTTCAGTCTTATGTTCTTGAATATGATTTAGACATTATTATTGACGCAATCAAAAAAGAGCTTAGACGCGGAGGTCAGGTATATTATCTTCACAACGACATTGCCTCTATTAATGGCGTTGCTGCAAAAATCAGCGCTAAAATTCCAGACGTTAGAATAGGCATAGGCCATGGAAAAATGACAGAGGGAGAACTGTCAGACGTGTGGAGCAAACTAGTGGAGCACGAAATTGATGTATTAGTTTGCACCACTATCATAGAAACAGGTGTTGATGTACCTAATGCAAACACATTAATAATCGACTATGCTGATAAAATGGGACTGTCTCAGCTACACCAAATTAGAGGTCGAGTTGGGCGAAGCAGCAGGCGCTCTTACGCATATTTCACTTATACTAAAAATAAAATTCTATCTGAAATAGCACAAAAAAGACTTACTGCTATTAGAGAGTTTACAGAATTTGGAAGTGGCTTTAAAATTGCAATGCGCGACCTAGAAATTAGAGGAGCTGGCAATGTATTAGGTGCACAACAACACGGCCACATGGAGAGCGTTGGTTACGACATGTACCTTAAGCTTTTAAACCAAGCAGTAGCCCTTTTAAAAGGAGAAGAAGTTCCTCAAGAGAGTGTCGAGTGCTCGGTAGACATGCAAATAAACGCGCATATCCCTGAAGACTATATTGGAAATATTCATAACAGGCTTGAAATATACAGAAGAATAGCTGATATTAAAACAAAAGAGGATTCCTCTGATGTTGTAGATGAGTTAATTGACCGTTTCGGAGACATTCCAAGTGCTGTGCAGGGGCTAATTGACATCGCCTTGCTTAGAAACACCGCCGCCGGATTTGGAATAAAAGAGGTAAAACAGCAAAACGACTCTTTATTGTTATACTTAGTAAGTGTGAACATGGAGCAGTTGTCTAAAATGATATCAAATATGAAAGGTAGAGTTTTGCTCAATGCAACAACTACTCCTTATTTAAGTATTAAGCTACACGGAAACTCTCCGATAGATGTATTGTCAGAGGTTTTAGAAGCATATTAATGTAGTTACAAAACAAATTAAATAATAAAAGAAAGGAATAACTCAATATGGAGATTTTATCACTGCGCGACCCATCTTTTGCTAAATACGGCAAAATAATAGAGTTTTCAGATAATCCTGAAAACTCTGAATTTGAGATTATTATAAAAGAAGACACTCACCCTTGGCGTATAGCAATGCTAAAAGTAACTAAACGCTGTGCGTATCTACTAGAAAGACATATGGACTGCATGGAGACATTTGAACCTATAAGCGGTTTTGGAATTTTACTAGTAAACGATAAAAAAGATTATGAAGGTATAAAAGCATATGCGCTAGACTTGCCTATTTGTTTACATAAGGAAATATGGCATGAGGTACTCACAATTTCAGAGAATGCATATTACAAAATAACTGAAAACTATGAGGTAAATACTGAATATTTTAAGTTTGAAAAACCTTACTACGCGTTACTAAATACAAAAGCATATTAAAGAAAAGGAGATATAAAAGAATGAAAAATTTTGATGTAATAGCTATCGGAGAACTTCTAATTGATTTTTCACCTGCTGGTCAATCAGAACTAGGCTTTCCTATGTTTGAGTGTAACCCAGGCGGTGCACCTGCAAATATGTTAACAGCTGTAAGCAGGCAAGGAGGAACAGCGGCATTTATAGGAAAAGTAGGTGACGATAGTTTCGGAGTAATGCTTAGGGAAACCTTAAATAAAGAGAATATAGACACTACTTGTTTATTTACAGATAGCGACGCTAAAACTACTCTTGCTTTTGTTACTTTAGATAGCACTGGAAACAGGTCTTTCAGTTTTTTCAGAAACCCAGGAGCAGACATTATGCTTAATGAAAGTGAAATAAACGAAGAGTTTATTAAACAGGGCAAAATACTACACTTCGGTTCTATATCTTGCACTCACGAGCCCTCATACAGTGCCACCATTAAAGCTGTAGAATTAGCCGTTAAAAACAACTTAATAATTAGCTATGACCCAAATCTTCGCTTACCCTTATGGAAAAGTGCAGAACACGCTAAAAGCACTATATTAAATATGATGAAATATGCAGATATAGTTAAAATAAGCGAAGAAGAGTTCGAATTTTTAACAGGAGAAAGCGACTATGAAAAACATTCTCAAAAACTAATAGATGACTATGGTATCAGCTTGCTTTTTGTAACTCTAGGACCTAAAGGAGCATATTTTTCTCTTAATAACCACTGTAATAAACTTGCTACTTATGATGTAGCTGTTGTAGACACAACAGGCTCAGGAGATTCTTTTACAGGTGCTGTTTTGAATGGTATTTGTAAACTTGAAAAGCCAATAAACGACATAACTGTTACCGAGATAACAAACATCGTTGACTTAGCAAACGCCAGTGGCTCTTGTGCTGCAACAAAAAAAGGTGGTATTCCGTCAATTCCTACTTTTGATGAAATAATTCATTGTGTAGAGAATTACAAAAAGCTAGATAATTAAATCTAGCTTTTAATAGTAAATAACTTTGAAAAACTAACAGCCCTCAAGTGAAAAACCTCATAATCTAAAGCTTTTCATTTTATTTCAATAATGTTTTCTAAGTTTATTAAGTGTATTAACAATATTTTTCTTAAAGCACCATAGACAAAAACTCTTTTGTTCTAGGGTGCTTTGGATTTTTAAAGAACTCTTCTGGTTTGTCTTGCTCTACTACTTTTCCGCCGTCCATAAATAAAACCCTTGTACCCACTTCTCTAGCAAAACCCATTTCGTGGGTAACAACAACCATGGTCATACCCTCATTAGCAAGGTCTTTCATAAGTGTTAGCACTTCGCCTACCATTTCGGGGTCAAGTGCAGAAGTAGGCTCGTCAAAAAGCATAACATCAGGGTTCATAGCAAGCGCCCTAACTATTGCTATACGCTGTTTTTGCCCACCAGATAACATAGAGGGGTAACTGTCCGCTTTATCCAAAAGACCTATTCTAGCTAATAGCTTTTTAGCATTTTCCTCTGCCACTTGCTTTGTTTGAAGTTTAAGCATAACAGGTGCTAGCGTAATATTATCAATTATGCTTAAATGAGGAAAAAGATTAAAGTGCTGAAATACCATTCCCATTTTTTGCCTAAGCTTGTCTATATTACATTTAGGGTTAGTAATCTCACTGCCCTCAAACCATATTTCTCCACCTGTTGGTTTCTCAAGTAAATTTAGGCAACGTAAAAACGTGCTTTTTCCTGAGCCTGAAGGCCCAATAATAACTACTTTTTCACCTTTTTCTATATGCTCATCAATCCCGTTTAAAACTTGTAATTCTCCAAAGGATTTTTGTAAATTCTTAATGTCTATCACTTTTAGCAAGCCTCCTCTCAAGTTTTGTGAGTGCATGTTGAAGTATCATAACCATTATCAAATATATAATAGCCACTGCTATTAATGGCATAAACGCATCGTATGTACGGCTTCTAATAATATCTCCACCCTTTGTAAGGTCTTGCAATGCTATATAACCAGAGATAGAGGTCTCTTTTAATAGAACTATAAACTCATTACCAAGAGCCGGTAAAACATTTTTAAAAGCTTGTGGAAGTACAATTTTCCACATAGTTTGGCTGTAGGTAAGTCCTAGGCTTCTTCCTGCTTCCATTTGTCCTGGGTCTATGCTCATAATGCCAGAACGGAAAATCTCTGCAACATAAGCTGCCGAGTTTATTCCAAAAGCTATAATTGCAACCACTACTTTATCAATATTTACCGAGCCAAATATTACAAAATAAATAATTAAAAGTTGTACAACAACTGGTGTACCCCTAATAACTGTAAGGTATATTTTGCAAACAGCATTTAAGAATTTCATCTTACCTGTTTTATCGTAAGTAGAGCGTATTAAAGCAATAAAAAAACCTAATATTACACCTGCAATAACAGCAAAAAAACTTATTACTATTGTTACCCACAAGCCGTCTGCAATGTAGCGCCACCTGTCGTCTTCAATAAAGTTAAAATAAAATTGGTCTGCAAGCCCTGAGAACCAATCAGTTATAACGTTCACTTAATTTCCACTCCTTATACTAAATACGAAAAACAAGTACAAATGATTATAACTTATGTAATATAAATATTTAGTATTAAATAATTTATGTGTTTAAAAAAGGACAGCTAAGCTTGTTTGATTATAAATACCTCAAACCATGCAAATCTGTCCGATGTTTTAATAGTATTACTCTTTTACAATAACAACTTGAATACCTGTGCAGTAGCT
>CAYJEZ010000065.1:0-13941 GCA_964369215.1 uncultured Eubacteriales bacterium | reverse complement strand
TTTATATTTGGCGTACTATGAAACGGTTTGTCTGTTTCTTCTTATATTAATATACTTAAATATAACACTAATTAAATATCTATGTTAATTTTATCTTTTATCACATATTGTGGTGAATTATTAATGCTAATATAAATACGACCAATATACTCGCCGATTAGCCCTAACATACACAGTATCATACCACCAACAAACAAAAGTACTGACATTGTAGAGCTATACCCCATTGGAACCTCTGGTGAAAAAAACCAATTTATTATTGTATACAATCCATATACTGCACCGAAAATTGCTAGAATAAAACCGATTAAGGAGGATAATCGCAATGGCTTTACAGAAAAAGCTGTAAAACCGTTAAGCCATAATGCAAAAAGCTTTTTAAAAGTATAACCCGATGCACCTGCAGCCCGGGGCCTTAGCTCTACGCCTACATTTGCAATGCTTTTGGTTGCACGAAATATAAGTCCTCCTAAATAAGGGTAAGGATTGTTGTATTTAATCATCTCTTTAGCTATAAAGCTTTTCATAGCGTAAAAACTAGTGATTTGTATATCTTTGGGCTTTGATAAAAGATGATAAGCCATTATGTCATTCACTTTACTACCTAATGAGCGAAAAACACCTCTCTCACCATCTGGATAATTTGCATATACAACATCAAACCCTTCTCGAACTTTATCTACAAGCTTAAATGTATCTTCAATAGGAATTTGCCCGTCGTCATCAACCGATACAATAACATCTCCTTTTGCATGTGCATACCCAGCCATTAGAGCAGAGTGTTGACCAAAATTTTTTGCTAAGTTTAAAACTTTTATCGCTTTGTTCATTTCTGCTAACTCTTTAATTGTTTTATAAACATCATCTGGTGAACAGTCGTTTACCAAAATAATCTCGTATTCTTCTTTTAAATGCATTAAAGTTGTTATCTCATTTACTACTGCGCCTATCGTGTGTTGCGACCCGTAACAAGGAATAACAAAACTTATCATAATAAGTCACCGCCTTTTAATTATTAATATCTTATTTTCTTTGCCTTATCATATGAGCTTGCCGTTAGTAATGAAGCTATTTCAAACCAATCATAAATAAGCATTTCTTAATAAATGATTACTTACTTTGTTTGGTATAACACCAAAATATGATTTAAAAGGGATTACCCTTTAGAACATTACACCACCAATAGTAAGAATAACATATTTTCGCAAAAATATAAAGTTATTTTTAAGTAATTTTTGCCTTTTTAAATGATATATATTGTTATACATAAGCCTAAACACTTTAGTTGACACTTACAATTGCCTATAGCGGAGTATTATTATTTACATTAACTGTATTGCACCATACTATCACTAACGCTTAAGTTAAAATATCCACTGTTTATTATCTCAAAATAATCAAGCTTGTCAATCAACTTATCGTTATTTATGTCAGCGATTTCTACATCGGCTTTATCAGTGTTTAAATTGTAATTTCTTGTATTTCTGACAATGCTTAAATCTAAAAAATTAATTATATTATCGGCGTTTACATCTCCGTGCATTAATGTTATGTTGCTTATCTTTAAGTTATCGCTATCGTCTAAATTTAATGGTGTGTTGCCTATTGTTATATTTTTAATAATATAGTCAACATGTGCAGGTTTACTAATCACTAAGGTATAATTTCCGGCTTTAACATTTTTAAAAACAAAGCTTTGCTTTATCAGCCCATTTTCAACACCATATGCTATTGTTGCTTTGTTCAAAACATTACTATGCGCTACATCGCTTACATCATATAAGCATAGCGTTGTATTAGCTCCATTATTGTAGCTTGTTATACTTCCTGTAATTGTAGTTGATTCTTCCTCTGGTGTAGTCTCACTTAACACCAAATACGGAAATGTGGTAACTTTGCCCTCGTAGCTTACAGTGGCATATCTTTCACCTTGCTGAGTAGTGTCAAAACCTGAAACTGTAAACTCGCTATCTACAAACCTTACCTCTTTTTCATAATTTGCATTAATTGTAAGGCCACTCACATCTGTATTTTCACCTTGTATATATTCAGTTTTTAAAGGCAGAGAATTAATTGATATTGCTAGAAGCTGATTGCTTGTAAGTTTCTCTTTAACCAGTGTCGCTCCATCTTTTGTTCTAACATAACAGACATAAAGGTTACCAGCAATTGAAACAATTGTAGGCTGAGAGGATTTAATATCTACGGTTCCGCCCTCTTTTTCTAACCTTAGGCTAGCATCTATATTTTCATCATTTATAAACCTATAAACATTCGTTGCTCCATCACCTGAGCTAGGGCCTGCCAACACATATAAATTACCTTGTGACGACTGAATTTTAGGGTCAAAAAAATCACCGCTTTCTTGAGCTTGTAGTGACCAAGAATTATTTAAAAGTATGTTTATTTTAATACTGCCATTATCTTCTACTACCATAAACAACTCACCTTCGTGCCCCACTAAGTCATATGACAGCCCAAAACTTTGTTTAACAGTATAGCTTACTATCGGTTGCTCTGTTGTTGAAAATACTTCTTTTACGTTTACTGTTGTTCCATTTGCTACACCAGCATACACCTTTCCTCCTGCTACAGCAACAGTAGGTTGACCTGCCGAGCCAGCGTCATCGATAACAACATTTGAAATTGGATTTATGATACTTTGAACCTTAAGGCTCTGTTTTTCGTTGTATACTCCTTTGACATATGCTACGTATATTTCTCTATCGCTTGAGGTTATATCAAAACCACCAGAGGCGTTTTCGTCCGATACCTCACCTACATCTATCCATTTATTCGATGTGAAATCGTACTTTTTAATATAGGTAGTATAGTAATCTCCTACCAACCCTGCAAAGGCTACATAAAGCTCGTTATCAAACACAAAAAGTTCTACGCCGCTGTTAGTTTCTATATTTGCCACGTCAACACCTGAAACACGCCTCCAAGTAGAATTTTGATACTCAAATAAATTCAAATGATTTATAAGTTCGCCACCGCTATTATTATTAACTGCAGTAATAGAATATAATTTATCATTAAATTCCGTCATGCTCGTACTTGTTTTAGCATATGAGTTAGTCGCAGTTCCAATATAGCCTGTATCGTCCCATAAGTCTAGGCTATTTTCATCTGGAACAGTTACATCAAAGGTCATATACTCACCAGTAGACACTGATATATTGTCAATAATTATTCCAGAATTCGTTCCGTCTGTAAAAGTTATTGCTCCGTCGTTAATACCATGCCCTAAATCCCGAGAACCAAGCGCTTTTTGCCCCTCGTGCGTATCTTCATCGCCTGAGAAGAACATATCTAATAATATATTATAAGTTTCTTTCTGTGGGTTTCTAAACACATAAACACCTGTTTGACCAAAAAAATTACTAAGATTAGTTACATTAGTATCTATTCGATATATTAAAAGCCCAGAGTCATACAAGTTGCTATCTAACTGTAAAGGTCTTGCATTTCTGTCTGTGTCTTGCCTAAACTCTACTACAAAAAACTCGTAATTATTCAATGGAGATTTTATTATCACCCCTTGTGTACCCTCTTTATTGCTTTGCAAATGCACTGTTACATTTTGTGTACTACTGGTAATTTCAGGCAACTTTACCCAATTTGAAAAATGCTGGCGCATATATGCTAGTGGCCATTGTAAATAAGTGCTTTGTACTGCCATTATGTCCACTCCTCCAACAGGGGTGTACCCACCATGGTTCCCATAGCCGTCATATAGGTCTGGGTATCCTATAAGATGTAAAAACTCATGCGCAATAAGCCCTGCCCTGTCGTAAAGACTAAATATACCTGGCATATAGTATAATTTATCTGTGTTTTCAACGTGTGTTCCCCTTATTCCAAGCCCATTATAAGTTAAGTCGGTGTTTTTATTTGTGTGTTGATGCGGCCAAACGGTAGGATATTCTGTTAAAGACGAAGCTTCGTCTATATAAACTACATTAAATGAATCAATTACTCCATCATCGTTAAGATCTAAATCTTCTGTTGTGGGTCCTATATTATTGCTAATATATCTTATAATATCGGCATCCATGTGCTTGTTTTTAGTATCGGTTTTTTTGTAAGGCAAAGCTAGGGCGCTAAAAGTACCGTCTTCTTGTAATTGTGGAAATATACTATGCACCTGCAATTGTCCGTAAGATATCTCATTCATGTATCCTTTAAAGTCAATTACATCATCTCCGTTATACATGTCAATAAGCTCGTCTGCAGTAGATTTTAAATAAAAATGGTCTAACCTCTCTTGATTTACATCTTCAAAATACACAAAAACAACTAAATTCGCCATATATGTAACAGGCTTGTTTGTCATTACTTCTTGCTGAGTTAAATTATTCTGCACCTGTTGTGCTATAACTGAAATATTAGTTTGGAAAACAAATATAAACACCAAAAACAACAATAAAGTTCTTATGAAAAAATTTTTCATATTACTATATCTCCTTAATTAAACTATGTTTTAAACACTTTCTGTATATATAATAGCACAATTTTTTGAAAGTTCAACATATATACATTATTTTAGCATTTTACACATATAAGCTTATATTTTGTTGTTCTATAAAATATATTTATTTGTAGATTTTTTGTAGAAATACAGTAAAAATCATTGAAATATAATTTATTATATAATATAATAAACAAATATGATTTTATTATTTCATATTAACTTACATAATAAATGGAGGCTAAAATGTACAAAGGATTAAAATTAAAAAGTAGATTCAACTGGATTGCAATATCTTTTATTGCTGTAATGTTTTTATTCGGCTCATTATCAACCACAGTTTATGCAAATGATTTAGAAGCGGCTTCTCAAGCAGAAACCAGTAACGATACCACGACAACAATAATTAATAGCTCTATTGAAGAAGTAGCTATTACAGGCAGCGGAACTCAAGAGGACCCCTATATAATAACTAACAAATATCAGCTATCTCCTAATAGCATAAACACTATTTACTCAGACCTTTCTGCACATTATAAATTAGGTAATGATATAATTTTTACTAAAGAAGATTTTGCACAGGGTGCTTATTTTTATGATTACGGCACAAACCCCTCTTCTGGAATATCAGGCGTATACGGCTTGGGTTTTGAACCTATCGGAAATTGGCCTGACCCTTTTACAGGTGTTTTTGATGGTGCGGGGTATAGCATTACAGGCTTATACAGCGAGTACGACGGCACTTTTCGCAATATTATAGGTCTTTTCGGAAATATTGAAGGTGCTACTATTAAAAATTTAAACCTTGTTAATGTGAATATCATCACTGAGTCTAATGTTGAGATGTTTACAGGCGGTATAACAGGATTTGCAGAAAATAGCCAAATTATTGACTGCAGTGTTAGCGGAAACATAACAGGCGACAGTATAGTTGGAGGAATAGCTGGAGAAATTACAGGCACTTCAAGCATAACAGGCTGTACTAATGGAGGAACTATTGTCGGTTCGGCTTCTCCTTTCTTAGGTACAGGAAATATTTATAGTGAAGTAATGCTAAGGGTGGGTGGTATTGTAGGCTCTAATATTGGCGGACTTATTGATAACTGCGTAAATAACGAAACTATTTCAGCTTATGGCGCAGGTGCTTTGCATAACAGTGTTGGAGCAGGTGGTGGAATTGCAGGCTATGTAGCAAGCGGTATTGTACAAAACTCAATAAACAACGGAGAGGTAACTACTACTACCTTATCAATGTCTTCATACCCATTATATGTAGCTTTAGCAAGTGGAGGTATAGTAGGCGAAGGTGATGTTCCTACTATTATTAATTGTAAAAACACTGCTTATATTATTTCATATAGTTCAAGCAGTGCTTCGGTCAGCTCTGCCAATTCAGGCGGGATAATAGGCAAAGATTCAGCATCTGACTACGGCACAGGAGGAACAATAACCGACTGCTCAAACTCAGGAAAAATTCATGTAGACACCGACCAGCATGTACTTGCTAGAGGAGGAGGAATTGCAGGCTCAAGCGATTCTTCCATTCAAAGCTGTAGCAACACAGGAGAAATTCTAGTTTCTGCTACTTCACGAGAGAGAGCTGTATATGGCTTTGCAGGCGGTATAGTAGGCGATGGTTTTAGTTTAATTAATTCATGTTACAATACAGGTAATATTTATAACTGGGGCTACGCATTAGATTTAAAACCTTTACCTGCAGAAGACGAGCTGTTTGAAATGCATTTAAGAACCGGAGGGATTGCAGGCAGTGCCCATAACGCAACTGTTACAAACTGCTATAACACAGGTAATTTAACCGTTGGTAATTACCAACCAGATACCGTAGAGCAAAATGAAAGCTATGTATATACTGGTGGAATAATCGGAATGTTAATTTCAGGCAATACTTTTAATTGCTATAATACAGGTACACTAGACAGCGAAAACCCAAGCGGAAGAATAGGCGGTGGAGTAGGCGCAGTTAGCCTTGATACAGGCATACCTACTATTGAGAGTTTATATACTAACACAAATAACAATATAGTTTCATACATTATCAGTAACACTGACGGCATTAGTTATAATGACTACCCTGCTAGATTAAGTAATGAGCAAATGCAAAACAAAGCTTCATTCCTTGGGTTTTCTTTTGGAGATATTTGGATTTTTGACTCCGCTACTTCATACCCATACCCTGAGCTTGTAAGTTTTACAGATTATGACCCTATTCCTGAAAATACTGTTATTACTGGTCCATTAGCGTTAGGAACAAAAAGACCTGTTAAGGGCGATACTCCGAGTAGCACAAGTGACATTTCTATTCCTGTTGGCTCAAAATATAATGTAACAGACTTAACTTGGAATGGAAACCCTACAGTATTTTATGGTAGTACCGTATATGTTTCAGACGTAACTTTAACTGCTCTTAATGGTTATACTTTTGATGATAATGTGTCGTTTTTAATTAACGGCACCACCGATATTACTACAAAAAGTATATCAGCAGATAAAACTGAGCTAGTTATTACTATTACATACAATCAACTTACCCAAGCTGTTTTAGAAAGAATTGAAGTAGCAGGTGACTTTAAAAGCTTTTATTACTCAGACGAAAAATTTGACAGCACTGGAATGATTATTGAGGCTACATATGACGACACCTCTACAGGTTATTTAAATAGTGGCGAATATGCTTTTAGCCAAACTACATTTGATGTACCTGAGAATATAAGTGAGTATGGCTATATTCATACTATTAAGGTACAAGCACATATAGCTCCTTACCCTTATGAACTATTATCAGTTCGTGTTACAAAAAGAAGTCTCACACCAGACGATTTTACTTTTATAGCACCTGAAATTCTTATTGCAAACTTTCAACCAAAAGAGGCGAAAATTGAAATTGCAAACAAGAATATATTAGCAGAGCATACTAGTTTCACCATAATTTACAGTGAAATTGAAAATCCTAATTTTATGTTTGAACCACCGATAACCACACCTCCTACTGAAGAAGGCACTTATTATGTATTCGCTGTAGTTCGTCAAGCAGATGAATCTTACTACTTCTCGTCTTCATATGATAATCCTCTTTACATGGGGCAATTTACGATACAAGGCAACACTGCAGATGTTAACCGTGACTCAGTGGTAGATTATAGAGATTTAGCCGAAGTATTATCAACAAAAAATTACAACAAGCTTACTTCTGCCCAAGGAGTAAACATTAATGCAGACGTTAACACAGACGGAGTGGTTAACTTTATTGACGCCACCTTAGTTCGCAACAGCACTGTATATGGAAAAACATATTAAGGGTGGGAACTGGTTATTAAACAATTAAAACAAGTTATGTGTTAGAAAGGAAGGAAAGTAATGAGCAAATTATTCGAAAAATGGCATAAAAGCACTTATTTCGGCATGTTTATTCATTGGGGGGTATACTCAATAACAGAATATCACGAACAGTACTTAATGAGAACTCAAGCAGATAGAAACGATTATGAAAAGCTATACAAAACATTTAACCCTGTAGCCTATAATCCGGAAGAATGGGTTTTAATGGCAAAGCAAGCAGGTATGAAATACATTTGCTTTACAGCAAAACATCATGATGGCTTTTGTATGTGGGACACAAAGCAGACCGATTATAACATAATGAACACACCTTACAATAGAGATGTTTTAAAAATGCTACAATTAGCCTGTAAAAAACATGGCTTAAAATTATCACTGTACTACTCAATACCAGACTGGCACCACAAAAATGCTTATAACGAAAAAAGCACTCATCAAATACCTCCTAGAGATACAGACGAGCCCAATATGGATAAGTATAAACTATTCGTAAAGGCTCAAATTAAAGAGCTATTAACCAATTATGGCGAGATATCGACTTTCTTTTGGGATATTCGACCTCAATACGAAGACAGAACTCTTAATGAGTTTATTAGAGAATTGCAACCAAATATTTTGATTAATAATAGAGGTTTTGACGAGGGAGATTTTTCAACACCTGAACGCTATGTTCCTGAGGGCTCTATTTTCGACAGCCCTACTGAGGCAAATGAGTCAGTAGGTAGGCAGTCATGGGCATATAGGTCTAACGAAGATTATTTTAGTAGCGACTTACTGAAACAAAATATTGATAAAATTATAGCAATGGGTGCAAATTATCTATTAAATGTCGGACCTACTTCACAGGGCACAATTTCAGATGAGGCGAAAAAGAAACTTGCCGATGTTGGGCTTTGGTATAACAGCGTGAAAGAGGCTTTTTATGAGGGCGACCCTATTGTGCTTTTTCCAAACAAGCCTGAGATTCTTACTACTGCAAACAATAACACAATATATTTGCATTTTCACTCAGGGTTAAATGTTAGCGGAACAGTTTTAGATCCAATAAAGGTTTTACCAATAGGCGTGACAGTTCTTAACAATAATTTCACACCGAATTTTGCACTTGACCAAATACCTACATATTATCAAAGAGAAGACTGGAACGAAAAATACTTACACATTTACAACTTGCCTTGCGATGAGTTAAGCGGTAAGCCCGTTGTGTTAAAACTTACTTTTGATTGCATTATAAAAGATTTATTTGAAGTTCAATCAGATGTTTCAGAATCAAGGTTTTAACTAGCTTAACATTATAATAAGGGTGCTGTCGTTTTTTATAGCGACAGCGCCTTTTATTTATCGTTATATTCATGTGATTTATAATTATTTTATCCAACCGTTTTCTTTCCAATGAGCAATATCTATGGGGTTGTTCATTTTTGTTTGAACTTTTTTCATTATATTAAAATAGAGTTGACCTTTTATGCTTCTCTTTACATTTGTTAATGAAGATATATTTTCAGCTATTTCATTCGATTTTTTATCAATTTTATTCTTAATCTCTTCTTTTACGCCTTCCCAGTCTGACGAGAAAACAGAAAAATGAATTTGGTAGCTTTTACCTACACCCCACCATAACATTTGATTAGCAAGCGATTTTGTAACGCGTTTAGCGCCTGACCCTGCAGCGGTAGAAATTAAAACAGCTATTTTCTTCTCCATAGACTTATGCGGTCTGTGAACAATGTACCTATATGCCATATGGTCAAAAAATACTTTAAGCTGGCCAGTCATTTCCATAACATAAGTAGGTGAATTAATAATTAATATGTCTGCTGCTTCTATATCTTTTGCTATTGGCATTATTTTATCTTTGTGAGGACATTTATCTTCACCCCTTAAAATGCAATTGCTACATCCCGTACAAAAATCTAAATCGTTAACAAAATGCTCTACAATATCAGCGCTGTTAGAGTTAATTTTTAGTGCAAGGTTGCGAGAAATGTTATAATTACTGCCTCTCTTTCTTTTTTGTCCGTGAATTATGACTATACGTTTCATTAATATAATTTCCTTTCTATAGTGGCATAAACTAAATATTTTTTCTATTATACTATATAAAATAATAGAAAAAACAAAAAATGTGAAAATAAACAATTTTCTAACAATTTATAGTAAAATTGATTTGCTAAAATTAATAAATACTTAATATATAATATGTTGTCTTAATAATAAATTAGTCGTATAATAATCATTAGTTGCAAAACGAAATTTTAATGCGTTTTAAAAGAAAAACTAAATTGCTTATGTAGACTAATTGATAAATTTATGATGATAAGGAGATAATGTGTATGAAAAAAGATTATTTTGTAATAACATTATCTGCGGTTATCACATTAGCGGTAATAGTTTTACTTTACTGTACTTTTGTGTACTTTATACCGATGTTAAATAAAGAAGATATCGAATTAGTGCCTAGCGATTTTAAAATACAAAGTACAGAGTACGAAACCTTTTTGAATGATATGGTAATCGTGAAATTTGAATTTCCTGAACCTGAGATTGTTGAAGAAGAACCTGTTGACCTTACAACAATAAATATTTTCACTCCAGAGTTTGACGCGCTTACTATACAAGAGAAACTTATTGTATTACAAAATGTTTTTACACATGGGGCATACTGGAATACGAGAGGATTAGATACCACAAATATGTCTGAGCAAGATATACTCACTTATGTTAGTGACACTCCTTGTTATCATAGTGCAAACGGATACGGAGCGTGTCAAGTATACAATGGTTTAGCCAAAGACTTTTTCTCTTTTAGTTTAAATAGGCAGTGTTTGGCATTTGCAAGCTTGATTTCAGATTTGCTACTTGGTAAAGATACCCCAATTTGGGAGCACTCAGACTACAACCAAATAAAGATAGGTGACCATATAAGACTGGAGTGGAGCGAACACTCTGTTGCGGTAATTGGTCTAACAGAAAACGGAATTATTGTTGCTGAGGTAAATGCTGATTACGAGACATGCATGATTTCTTGGGGTAGAGAGATAAGTAGAGCAACAATAGAAAATCAAAGCTTTAGAGTGTTAGCTAGATAGTTATAAGAAATAAATAAAAGGCAGAGAAAAAACTACTCTCTGCCTTTTTTGCTTGCTTTTCGTTGTGTTTATATTATTAAGTGCCTTTTACATCGGTTAAAGACTTATTCCTAGTAGCCTCTATCATAGGTAAGCCTGTGTCGTAATCAAGCTGCCTAGGTTCATACTCTTCATTTTCACGTTGTCTTGTATAGCCATCGTTCTCCCAATTAGCTATAGCATCCTTACGCCAAGGTCTTACTTTCCATTGGTAACCTCTGAAAAGGTCACGTGTAATGTTCATGTGTTCAAGCAGTGTATCATGCAAATTGTTGCGCACTTTAGTGTAGTTAGGGTCGCTAATTAAATTATTCATCTCGTAAGGGTCGTTCTTCAAGTCGTAAAATTCATCAGTGTCTAATAAATGTAAAACTAGCTTATAATCTTTTGTAACAGCTGCGCGCATAGGTTGTAAGCCTCCAAAACCGTCGTGGTCAACCTCGTAGCGTGTAAACTCGACAAAAACAGTGTCGTTTACAGGGGTCTTTCCATCTATAATTTGAGGAAGAATACTTCTTCCTTCTAAAACTTTAGGTAGCTCAATTCCCATAAAATCCATAACTGTTGGAACAAGGTCTATATGGCTTGCAGGCTCATCTGTTATTACACCTTTTGCTCCACCACGAATAATTAAAGGTATATTTGCTACTTCTTTATAGGCTGTAGCATTTTTTGTTTGTAAGCGGTGTGCTCCTAGCATATCGCCATGGTCAGAGGTGAAAATAACAATTGCTTCAGGCATAAGTTTGTTTATATGCTCCATTAGCCTGCCTACTTCATAATCAACAAAAGAGTTACTGCCTAAAAATAAAGAGAGCATATCTGATGCGGTGTTGATTTCTTCAGGACTTTTATTAAGTCTGTCTCCAGCCCACAAACGCTGCATAAATGGTTTGTTTTCAAGAGTATCTGAGAAAACAGGGCTGTCAGGAAAAGTAAAGCCGTCATACATTCTGTTAAATGGAGCAGGGCAGAGTGATGGACCATGTGGCTCATCATATGAAAGGGTAAGGAAGAAGTCTTCGTCTTTAAACTCGTTAACATATTTAATAGCACGGTCGGTGCAACGATGAGCATAAGTAAAGCTTTCATCTATATTTTCATATGCTGTCTTATGTTGTCTAGAGCGCACTCGGTCTTCGTCAGAAAGCTCTTCAAGATAACAACGCATATCGTACCAATAGTCTGGGTTATACCCTTCAGGGCATTGACCTAAGCCGAAATAGTCCGAGCCATCTAAGTGCCATTTGCCTATATAGCCACAGTTAATTCCGTTATCTGTTAAGCGCTGGCCTACAGTTTTGATGTTGTCGCCCAAAGCAATGCTATTGGTAACCATACCGTTTGTGTGTGGAAATGTACCTGTAAACAGTGCTGAACGAGCCGGTCCGCATACCGGTTGACAACAATAAGCGTTTTCGTATCTTATTCCTTCAGAAGCAAGTTTGTCAAGGTTAGGAGTAATCATTTTGCTGTTTCCGTAACATCCCAGCATGTCTTTTCTGGTGGTATCGGTCATAACAAGTATAAATTGGCGTTTTTTACTCATTTTTTTATTTCCTTTCTGTATCAAATTAGCGTTATATTTTATAGAAATATATTTTCATACTACCACAAGTTTGATGCAAAGTAAAGGCATAAGCTTGCTCAAGTTTGCAAAAGTAAAAAAAAGTTACTAATTTTATTTTATGAGTTGATATGTTTTTACTTTGTGGTATAATATAGGTAGGTGTAAAGTTTGAAAACAAATTTTCAAATTCTGAGGTTTTGCGCTTGCAAATCTTAAAATTTGCATTTTCCAAAAGGTCAAAACACTCAAAAATTTTACGCTGCTGCAAACAACATGGTCATAATTATGAGATAATGAAAAAGTTTGAGTGATATTGTTAGTTATGAGTTCCAATAACATATTGTTCTTGCGTGATAATTTTTAAAAGGGGTGTATTAAGTGCAAGTTGCTGATTTAGATAAATTGTCAAAAGAGAGTTTAACGGGTAAAAATGTATATTATGTGCTACATACTGAGTTTCAAGATTATGAAGAGCTTGACTGTGAGCTTGCAAAACTAAGAAAAACTTATTTTGAAAATCCTAAAAAGTCAATAAAAAAGAGAATTGCTTATAAATCTTATCCTGCAAAATTACTATTTACTAATAAATCAGGTTTAATTACTTATAGAGTTAGTGTAGGTAAACTACGTATTGAAGAAATGATAAAAAATGAAAATCATTATGTAGTTGAAACTAGGAACTTTAATGGCGAAATTTGTATAAAATTGTACTTTGATGAATCCTTTGCTTGGGCGAAAACGGAGTATTTTGCGCATGATTACTCTACTTTTCCGTATTGTATTATAAAACCTGGAACAGAATATAATACTTTAGAACTTTTTATTTTTAATGAAGATATTGATACATATGATGTGGATATATGCTTGCCTTTAGAATATAAAGGGGGAGAAGAAATTCAAATTATGCAAGATAATGCTTGTGGTGAGCCAAAACTTTTTGCAGTAGTAGACGGCAAGACGTATATTTATTGTCCGGCAGCTGAAAGAGATGAGAGGCTAAGTATTGTGGATACAGGTAGTGATATAAATGCTTTTATTGTTGAAGAAGATGAAGTAGGGAATACTGAGGTAGAACCTGTGGAAGAAATAATAGATATTGTTGAGGAAGCATTATCAGACGATGATAATGAGACCGAAGATGATAAAATAGAAGATGATGAATCCGCGTTGGTAGAGGAAATTTCTGAGCAAGTAGAGGTTATTACAGGAGAAGCAGATGAGACATTAGAGTTGCCAAAAATGGTAGAAGAAATATCTGAGGAAACCATTGAAGTTCAAGAAATTGAAGCTGTTTTGAGTGCTGATAGCGTAGAAATAGATTTAATGGAGCTTGATGTACAAGAAGAGCAAGCCGAAGAAGAGCTAGAAGAACCAGAGGTGTATGTAAATAGCTTTGAGAGCTTGTATCAAGG
>CAYJEZ010000064.1:0-13965 GCA_964369215.1 uncultured Eubacteriales bacterium | reverse complement strand
CACTTTAATTGCTTTTGGTGAAGATGCTAAATATGTAAAAAAAGGCTTTGGCACACAGAATTCTTACAGCTTTACAGATTATGAAGAGGCAGAGAGCTTTTTACTGAGTGAGGTAAATAAAAACGATGTAATACTTTGTAAGGGCTCGAGAGGCATTAAAACAGACAGATTTGTGAAAGCTTTAATTAAAAAGAGCGAGAGCGTATAATATAGTAATTAAGCCCCAAACACTACCTACTCCCAACTAAAAAACCGCATAAGTTAAAGCTTTTTCAGTTGTTTTTGGTGTGTTTTCTAACTTAATTAACTATAAAAGAATGGGGTAGTTTAATGGATTTTATAGAGGTTCTGAAAATACTGTTTATAGGAATTGTTGAGGGCATAACCGAGTGGCTTCCTATTAGCAGTACTGGGCATATGCTTTTGGTAGATGAGTTTGTACAGCTTAATTTTAGTGAAGAATTTAAAAGCTTATTCTTTGTGCTAATTCAGCTAGGTGCAGTTATGGCGGTTGTAATAATATTTTGGAATAAGATTTTTCCTATTAAAAAGGCAAAAACAGGTAAGATTTATATTAGTAAAGATATAATTTCTTTATGGCTTAAAGTTATTGTGGCGTGTGTGCCAAGCATTATAATAGGTATTCCTTTTGACGATGTTATTGAAGAGCATTTGTATGGACCTATAGTAATTGCAATTGCACTTATTGTTTACGGAATAGCGTTTATTGTGGTTGAAAATAAAAACAAAGGTAAAACACCACTTATAACCGACGTAAACTTAATTACATACAAAGTAGCTATAATAATAGGTGCATTTCAAGTTTTAGCCTTAATTCCGGGAACTTCACGCTCTGGTGCTACAATTGTAGGTGCTTTGTTAATTGGAGTTTCAAGGGTAGCTGCATCTGAGTTTACGTTTTTCTTGGCAATTCCAACAATGTTTGGTGCTACTCTTTTAAGGCTTTTAAAATCGGGTTTTGACTTTACTTATATAGAAGTATTGGCTCTTATTTTAGGTAGTGCTGTAGCATTTTTTGTCTCACTTTTAGCTATAAAATTCTTGATGAATTATGTGAAAAAACATGATTTTAAAGTTTTTGGTTGGTATAGAATAGTGCTAGGAATAGTAGTAATCGCTTACTTTATGCTTGCGTGATAGAACTTATTGATATAGTTAATAAAAATAAAAAAATCTTCGATACCAAAATGGCTAGCCAATGGTAACGAAGATTTTTAAATAAATTGATTATTTTGTAAAAAATTGCAAACTATTTTGCTTTTGCAGCAATTTTCTCTTTTGTGTTTTTAATAGTTTTTGCAGGAGATTTTTTTGCAGTTGCTGTAGTTTTTTTAGCTGTAGCTGGTTTAACTTTTTCAGGGTAATCACAAAGTTTCCACTCTTGATTTTCTCCACCTAAGTCTTCCCAAAGCTGTGCAAATGCGCCGCAATCGTCGCTTAAATCTTTGATGTCTAAAACTTTTGCACTGTTTGTATTTAAAAGTTTTCTAAAGCCTCTTGAAGCGGTCTCAAGTTTCCATATTTGGCTGTCGCCATCTACGTCGTCCCAAATTTGTGCAAGGCTTCCATTTTCTGTAGAACAACACATAATATCAAGTGCTTTGCCGTATGCTTTATTAATAAGCTTTACGCCCTTGCCTTTAACTGTTGTTTGACTCCAAAGTTGAGCATCTGTATTGTTGATTTCATGTTGTACAACACTTGCGCCGTTTGACTCATCGGTTGCTTGTAAAGCTTTACCACTTTTACGATTGATTAATAAGAAATAACTGTTAGCCATATATATCACCCTTACGAAATTTATTTTGTTGAATTAATAACTGATTAGATTTTAATACATATTAATTAATTTGTCAAATCGGTTAAAATGCACTAAATGTGGAAAAAATATTGTAAACATTGTAAAAAATAAGGAAATATTAATTAATTTTAATACATTATGTAAAAATATGTTAATTTTTTTGTGGTATTATGTAGAAAATTAAAGATAAATATTTTGATTTATATTTTATATAAAAAGGAGATAAATTTTGCAAAATATTGAGCAAATTACTAATAAGAACGTAAAACGTATTGTTGTTGATTGTAATTTAGGGCTTAGCGCAAAACAAGTAAAAGAGCGATTTGATGCAGGGCTAAACAATATTGAGTCTGGAATTAAATTATTAACTGAAAAAGAAATTATACTGAAAAATATTTTTACCTTTTTTAATTTACTTAATTTCACATTTGCTTTTTTGATTATTTCAGTTGGGCTTATTCGAAATGTAGCTATTATAGATATAGTAAAAAATTTACTGTTTATGGGAGTTATATTATCTAATACTGTTATAGGTTCTTTTCAAGAGATACGATCTAAAAGAATAATAGAAAAGCTTTCGTTAATCTCTGCTCCAAAAGCTACTGTTTTAAGAGAGGGAGTTAAGGTTAAAATACCTACAACTGAAGTGGTTCTTGATGATATAATGTGTATGAGCGCAGGTGGTCAAGTTTGTGCAGATGCCCTTGTAGTAAAAGGCGAGGTAGAGGTTAATGAGTCACTAATTACCGGAGAAGCCAACGCTGTGTTAAAGTCTGCAGGGCAAATGCTTCTTTCAGGCAGTTTTATTATTAGTGGAGAATGTTTAGCAAGGGCTGAAAAAGTAGGAGAAGATAATTATGCTAATAAAATTGTAAAAGAAGCAAAGTACATTAAAAAACATAGCTCACAAATTAAGAAATCTCTTGATACAATAGTTAAAACAATAGGCATTTCTATTATTCCTGTTGGATTAATTTTATTCTTTAAACAATATTATATTTTAGGTGATAGTTTAGAAGACACAATGTTTACTACCATAGCAGCTTTAATAGGAATGATTCCAGAGGGATTAGTGCTACTAACAAGCTTAGTTTTTGCAGTAAGTGTTATTAGGCTAGCTATGCATAAAACTTTAGTGCAAGAGCTTTACAGTGTAGAGACATTAGCACGTGTAGACGTCTTGTGCCTAGACAAAACAGGTACAATTACTGAGGGAAGTATGCTAGTAGACGAGTTTTTAGCATTCGATGGTAGTTCTGAAAAAGAGATGATTAATGCTCTTAGAGCTATGGGTACTGAACTAGACGATGACAATGCTACAATTAATGCCATTAGAGATAGAGTAGAGGGTAGCTCTGATTGGGAGAGTGTTGAAAAGGTGCCGTTTTCGTCAGCTAGAAAATGGAGCGGTGCGGCTTTTAAAGGCAAGGGTAGCTTTGTTTTAGGTGCAGGAGAATTTGTTTTAAAAGATAAGTTCACTGCTTTTAGAAAAATAGCTGAAAAGTATAGCAAAAATGGTCAAAGAGTTTTACTACTTGCTAAATCGCCCAATAAGTTCAACACTAAAGATTTACCTAGTGGGCTGATACCTATGGGGTTTGTTATTTTAAGTGATAAAATAAGAGACGAGGCTGGCGATACCATTAAATATTTCGAAGAACAAGGTGTTGATATTAAAGTAATATCAGGCGATAACCCTATCACAGTATCGCATATTTCAAGAAAAGTAGGAATAAGAAATGCAGATAAATATATAGATGCCACTCTATTAAAATGTGACAATGATATAGCCGATGCTGTTAATAGATACAGTGTGTTTGGAAGAGTAACCCCTGAGCAAAAAATAAAGATAATTAAAGCACTTAAAGCGCAAGACCATGTTGTTGCCATGACAGGCGACGGGGTAAATGATGTTTTAGCACTTAAAGAAGCCGATTGCAGTATAGCAATGGCAAGTGGTAGTGATGCTGCTAGGTCTGTTTCAAATTTAGTTTTGATGGACTCTAATTTCTCGTCAATGCCTTTGGTTGTAAGAGAAGGAAGACGCTCAATAAATAACTTACAGCGTTCTGCAGCACTGTTTTTATCAAAAACAACTTACTCTGTATTATTGTCAATAACGTTTATGATAGTTGCTGCTTCGTATCCGTTTGAGCCAGTTCACCTTACTTTAATAAGCACATTAACAATAGGAATACCTTCGTTCATTCTCGCATTAGGGCCTAATAAGCAATTAGTGAAAGGTTCCTTTCTAGTAAATGTATTAAAAAAGGCTATTCCTACCGGTGTTAGCATTTTTCTTAATGTAGTAGCACTGCTTATTATTGATTACTACTTGGGTTACACTCCAGAGCAATTATCTACTTTAGCAGTCATTGTAACTGCTTCTTCGGCCTTTATTCTATTGTTTAGAATATCTTGCCCTTTGAATTTAATTAGAACAATATTGTTTGCTAGTATGGTTGCAGCGTTTGTAGGTGCGTTGTTTATACTTCCGTTCATATTTAATTTTACTCCGCTTGACAGTGTAATGATTATAATTGTTGCCGCTTTAACAACACTTTCTTTATTTGTATCAAGCATATTAACAAATATTATTGAGCAAAAATCGATTAAAAACAATAAAAAGTAAAAATTATCTAATTTTATTGACAGTATTATTTTTATGTGGTAGTATGTTGTAGCAATTTAATATCGCGATTATTGGTGCGCAGTTTTCTGCGAGAATAGGGAATTGAGTTGAAATCTCAAACAGTCCTGCTGCCGTGGCGGTAAGATTTTTCATATGTCACTGAATTTTATTTGGGAAGGCGAAAAATCATCGAATAGAAAGAAATCTATTCTTACCTAAGTCGGAAGACCTGCCAATATGGTTGCCAAACTTTACAGGTAATTAAAGTGGGTGAATGATTAAAATATAGCTAGTTGCTTAGTTTTAAATATCTTGGCATTAGCTAGGTTTATAGTGTTCTCCAACCTGTAACTTTTGTTACAGGTTTTTTTGGTTATATGATATTGCTTTGAATATTTTTTATGAAAGGTAAGAAGAAAATGAAAAAATTATTATCAGCTATGATTGCTGCAGCAATGCTATTGACTTTAGGAGCTTGTGCAGCAGAGACCGAGACAGAAGAAAGCAGTACAAGTAATGAGTCGAGTGTTGCAGAAGAGAGCTCTGAAGAAGAAACATCTGGAGAAGAGGAAGAAACAACAGAAGAAAGTGATGAAGAGCAGAGTGTGCCAGACAGCGTAATACTTGACAGAGAGGGAAATGAGTTTATTGTTCCTGAAACTGTAGAGAGTATTATTTCAATGGCACCAGCAACAACAGAAACCCTTATAAATCTAGGATTAGCAGACAAAATTATTGCTATTGACACTTACTCAGTTGGTTTAGAGGGGTTATCAGAAGATATTCCTACATTTGACATGATGACACCTGACACTGAGACAATAGCTCAATTAGAGCCTGACCTAGTAATAGCGACAGGTATGAGCCAAACTGGTTCTGAAGACCCATATGGTCCGCTTGAAGATTTAGGCGTTACAGTTACATATATTCCTACCGCTGAAAGTATTGACGAAATACTTCAAGATATTGAGTTTTTAGGGATAGTTACAGATACGGGTGAGCGCGCAATGGAGATTATTACTGAATTTAATGAAACACTTGACATGTATGAAAGTGTAGATACAAAAGGTTTAAATGTATATTTTGAGGTATCTCCTGCTCCGTACACTACTACAGCTGGTGGCAACACATATATTAGTGAGCTTATAACACATTTTGGCTCAAATAATATTTTTGCAGACCAAGAGAGTTGGGTTACAGTAACCGACGAGGCAATTCTTGAGAAAAACCCTGACATTATTTTCACCACTGTAAACTTTATGGAAAACCCAGAAGAAGAAATTATGGCAAGACCAGGCTGGGACGCTTTAACAGCAGTTAAAAATGGTGATGTATATTTTATTAACCCTTACACTACAAATCCAAACGAATTTGTAGTAAAAACACTTGAAGAAATGTCTGATATAATAGCAGAGATGGATTAATTGAATATGCATAGCGCACAAAAGAAGGGCAGAGTGTAATGAAAAACTATAAAGGCATTTTATTACTGATACTTGCAAGTATTTTTGCAATGGTTTTGTCGGTTGGAATTGGTTCAGCGTTTATTTCTCCGGTAGAGTGCTTAAATATTGTTATTTATCATTTTACTGGAAATAGTCCACTTATGCCTGAGGTGAATGATATAAATTATGCGATATTGTGGGATATTAGAATTCCTAGGGTTATGCTTGCCTTTATTAGTGGAGCAGGGCTTTCTGTTAGTGGTGCTATTATGCAGTCAATATTAAGAAATCCGCTTGCGTCTTCTTATACTTTAGGAATATCGTCAGGTGCGGCACTTGGCGCATCTACAGCTATATTTTTAGGAGTTTCTTTTTTAGGTATATTTACTTTGCCTACATTTGGTCTTATTGGTGGATTGCTTACTGTGTTTCTTGCTCTAGGCATAGCGGTTAAAGTGGACCCACACCTGCAAAACAACTCAGTTATTCTTACTGGTATGGCACTTTCACTCTTTGCTAATTCTGTAATAACTATGATAATTGCCATTTCAAAAGAAGAACTTAAGCAATTAGTTTTTTGGCAAATGGGAAGCTTTGCGGCTAAAGGTAGCGATTACCCTACTGTGCTTTTTCCTATAGTTTTGTTAGGCATAGCAGTAGCTATTATTTTAGCACGACAAATGGATGTTATGACACTAGGTGATGAACAAGCTACTGTGTCGGGAGTTAATGCAAAAAAAATGAAGGTAGTTCTAGTAAGTTTGTCATCAATTTTAGCAGGGGTTGTAGTAGCAATGGTGGGTGTAATAGGTTTTATTGATTTGTTTACGCCTCATGCTGCAAGAAAAATGTTTGGCTCATCTCATAGGTATTTAATACCTACTTGTGCATTAATGGGTGGAATTTTTATGCTAATATGTGACTTGTTAGCAAGAGTTTTAGTTTCACCTATAGAGTTGCCAGTAGGGGCGATTACTAGCCTTTTCGGTGCACCATTTTTCATTTATCTTTACTTTAGTAAAAGGAATAAAAGCTGATGATAGAAATAAAAAATCTTTATGCAGGATATGCTAAAGAGCATGTTCTTAAAAATATTAGTTTAAGCTTTGATGAAAATGTGTCTATCATAGGTCCTAACGGCTGCGGAAAAACTACTTTGTTAAGATGTTTAGCAGGAGTACTAAAGTATGATGGGCAAATTGATATTAACGGAGTGTCGCTAACTAAACTAAAAGGAAAAACTCTAGCAAAAAAAGTAGCGATGCTTAGCCAAATGAGCATGGTGAGCTTTAACTACTCAGTATTAGACACGGTATTAATGGGACGGTTTGCACATGCACAAGGTATGTTTTCTATAGTAAGCAAGAGTGACAAAGAAAAGGCTTGTGAGGCTATTAATACAGTTGGGCTAGCCGGAATAGAAAATAAGAGCGTTGATTGTTTGTCAGGAGGGCAACTGCAAAGGGTGTTTTTAGCGAAGATAATTTGTCAAGAACCAGATATTATTTTGCTAGATGAACCTACAAATCACTTAGATTTAAGTTATCAAGTAGAGCTTACAGACTTTATTCTTGATTGGGCAGAAAAAAACAACAAGCAAGTAATTGGTGTTTTGCATGATATAAACTTAGCTTTTAAACTATCTAAAAAATTACTTTTACTAAATGAGGGTGAAGTGCTTTCTTATGGAAGTATTAACGAAATAGTTAATAGTGGTAAATTAAATGAAGCCTATGGGCTTGACGTAAAAGACTACATGTTAACAAACTTAGGAAAATGGAAAGAGTTATAAATAACTATAATATAAGTTTGCTAATAAAACTGGGGCTGTGACGAATTTACTTTCGTCACAGCCGTTGTTTTTTATTTTTGTATTTTTTTGTTTAATTTTCACTACTATTTAGAAACCTTAATATGTAGGGGTAAAAGTCTATAACTTCTTCATTAGCTCCGTGTCCGTAGCTTTCATAAACTTTAAGCTTGCTGTTAGGTATTCTACTAGCAATTTCTGTTGAAGAATTGCCACCAACAATTTTGTCGCTACCTCCGCCTATTACAAGCGTAGGACACTTTATTTTGTACAATTCATCGTAAGTGTTGTGTTTTAGGCATGCTTTTGCTTGAATAGTAAAGCGCTCTAAGTTTTCTGGCTTACCCAACAATGCAAATATTGGGTAAAAAGGCTTATAAGACTTAACATGTCTTACTTTATAGGTTTTTTCTGCTATGTCAATAAACAGACTTTTATAGTCATTATTTTTTGCTAGCCTTATCCAATTAGTTATTACAGGTATCATTACTTCATTAGGTTTGCATAAAGTTATGCATAACACAAGCTTTTCAACTAGTTCAGGGTAGTCTAGTGTCAATTGTTGAGAAATCATACCACCTTGTGAAATTCCCATTAAATATGCTTTGTTTATGCCTAAAGTTTTCATAACTTTAGCTTGGTCAGCAGCCATGTCTTTTATTGAATATCCTTCTTCTATATGATTTTTTCTGCTAAAAATCAGTATTCTATAATCTTTAACAAACACAAAAAATTTTAACCAAAGTAAAAAAGAAGTTCCTTTTACTGTTTTTAAAGAATCTCCTAAACCGGGGATTACAACTAAGGTTTTTTTGCCTTTTCCAATGCTCACATAGTCCATGTCGGTATTTCCAATTTTAACAACATTGCTCTTTGCTTTATTAAACAATAAACAACCCCCTTTTTTGTAAGTTCATTAAAACATTATATCATAATAAAATTATTTATTCAATTAAATATTAAACTTTTAATTAAAAAGTAATAAACAAAATAAAATTAGTAACTTATCGAAAAAATTATTTACAAAAACAGGTATAAATGCTATAATGTGAGTTAACTTATTTAAAGGTTGTGATATGATATGAATGATAAAAAACGCAAATTGATGATAAGAATTGTGGCATGTGTTATGGCAGGTTTAATGATTTTAACTGCTTTATCAGCATTGTTTTTCTAAATAAAAATTGAAGGAATGATTTAATTTGAATAATTACTATATAACTACCGCAATAGCTTACACAAGCGGTAAACCTCATATTGGAAACACTTATGAGATAATTTTAGCAGACAGCATTGCTAGGTTTAAGCGCCAACAAGGCTATAATGTGTTTTTTCAAACAGGTACTGACGAGCACGGACAAAAAAATGAAGAAAAAGCTAAGGCTAAAGGTGTAGAGCCTCAAGCTTATGTAGACGAGATTGCTACTATTATTAAAGATAACTTCGATTGCGTAAATACTTCTTACGATAAATTTATTAGAACTACTGACATAGAGCATAAAGAGCAAGTGCAAAAAATATTTAAAAAATTATATGAGCAAGGCGATATTTACAAAGGCCACTATGAGGGCTTATACTGCACACCTTGCGAGTCGTTTTTTACAGAGAGCCAACTTGTAGAGGGCAAATGCCCAGACTGCCAAAGAGAAGTTAAACCTGCTAAAGAAGAGGCGTATTTCTTTAAAATGAGCAAATACGCAGACAGGCTTATTGAGCATATCAATAACAACCCAAACTTTATTCAGCCAGTTTCTCGCAAAAATGAGATGATGAATAACTTCTTACTTCCTGGACTTCAAGACCTATGCGTTTCTAGAACTACTTTTAGCTGGGGTATTCCTCTAAGCTTTGACCCAAAACATGTTACTTATGTATGGCTAGATGCGCTTACAAACTATATTACAGGCATAGGCTACGACTGCGAGGGAAACAGCACAGAGCAATTTTCTCAGCTTTGGCCTGCAGATTTACACCTAATTGGCAAAGATATTATTAGGTTTCACACACTTTACTGGCCAATATTCTTAATGGCTTTAGACTTACCACTGCCTAAAACAATTTTTGGTCACCCTTGGCTGTTACAAGACGGCGGTAAAATGAGTAAATCTAAAGGCAACGTTATTTATGCCGATGATTTGTCAGAGCTTTACAGTGTGGACGCTACACGTTATTTTGTTCTTCATGAAATGCCTTTTGATAACGACGGTACTATTACATGGGACTTAATGACAGAGAGAACAAACTCTGAGCTTGCAAATACTTTAGGAAACCTTGTTAACAGAACGGTTTCTATGTGCAACAAATACTTTGACGGCGTTGTTACAAACAGTGGTATAGAAGAAGAGATAGACGCAGAGCTAAAAGCTACAATAACAGCTGTTAAAGATAAAGTTGTGGCTAAAATGGACGAGCTAAGAATAGCAGATGCTATATCAGAAGTGTTTACAATTTTTAAACGCTGCAATAAATATATTGACGAGACAATGCCTTGGGCTTTGGCTAAAGATGAAGAAAAACTGCCAAGACTTCAAACAGTTTTATACAACTTAATTGAGGGCATTTACATTGGTACTACTTTACTAAGCTCATTCTTACCAGAGACCTCAGAGAAAATCCTAAAGCAAATTAACGCTCCTCAAAGAGCATTTGATACTTTAGGCGAGTTTGGCTTATTTGCAAACGACACAAAAGTAACAGACAAACCAGAGATTTTATTTGCAAGAATTGACCCTAAAGAGATGAACGAGAAAATTGCAGAGCATATGAAAAAGTACGAAGAGCCTGAAACAGCCGAAGAGGCAGAAGAAGAGCCAATAGAGGAAATTGGTATTGAGCAATTCTTTAAGTCTAGAATTAAGGTTGGAAAAGTGCTTGAGTGCGAGACAATTAAAAAGTCTAAAAAGCTGTTAAAATTCTTAATTGATGACGGAAAAGCTACAAGAACGATAGTTTCTGGCATTGCTTTATGGTATAAACCAGAGGACTTAATTGGCAAAAATATCTTGTTTGTTTCTAACTTAAAGGCTGTTAAGCTTTGTGGGGTAGAAAGCAACGGTATGATACTTTCTTCTGAGGATAAAGATGGCAATATTAAGGTGCTTTTAGCAGATGAGCACCCAGTGGGAGCGATAATAGGATGATATTTGACTCACACGCACACTATGACGACAGCAGATTTGACGAGGACAGAGAAGAGTTTTTAAGCAAAATTTTGCCAGATAAAGGCGTTGTAGGCATAATAAACTGCTCTTCAAGCTATGAGAGTATGAAGCCTAATTTAGAGCTTGCAGAAAAATACCCATATGTTTACACCTCGCTTGGAATTCACCCAGAATGCGCAGCCAACTTGCCAGAAGATTACTTAGATTTTATTTATGAAAATGCAAAAGATAACATGAATGTAGTTGGAATAGGGGAGATAGGCCTTGACTATTACTACGCAGACATGTGCCCAAAAGATAAGCAAAAAGAAGTTTTTGTAAATCATTTACACTTGGCTAAAAAGCTTAATTTGCCTGTAGTTGTTCACGACAGAGACGCACACGGCGACATAACAGAGATATTAAAAGAGCATAGGCCAAGTGGAGTTTTGCACTGTTTCTCGGGCTCGGTAGAAATGGCGAGAGATATGGTTAAAATAGGTATGTACATTGGCATAGGAGGAGTAGTAACTTTTAACAACGCAAAGCACTGCCCAGATGTTGTAAAAAATATTCCACTAGAGAGAATTCTTTTAGAGACAGACTGCCCTTACCTTGCGCCAGTTCCTTTTAGAGGAAAGAGAAACGACTCTTCGCTAATACTTTACATAGCAGAAAAAATAGCTGAGATTAAAGGAATTAGCACAGAAGAAGTGCTTTTTGTTACAAGAAATAATGTAAAAGACCTATTTGGGGTATAACTCGGTATAAGATTAATATTTTTTTATTCATATTGTACATTCAAAATAATAAATAGAGGAGTTGTATAAAATGAGAACAATAATTTTTGACATCGACACACTTAGAGCTGACCACCTTGGGTGTTATGGCTATAAGAGAGAGACAAGCCCAACTATTGACGAAATAGCAAAAGAGGGGGTAGTGTTTGATAACTACTATTGCCCTAATGCGCCATGCTTACCGTCAAGAGCATCATTAATTACAGGGCAATATGGTATTAGAACAGGTGTTGTAGGCCATGGAGGCACAGCAGCAGATTTAAGACCGCAAGGTTTTAGCAGAGGATTTACCGATGATTATTCTAGCAACTCACTTTTCACACAATTCAAAAAAGCAGGGATGCACACAGTTTCATTCTCGACTTTTCCTGAGAGACACTCCGCTTGGTGGTTCAACTCAGGTCTTAACGAGTGCGTAAATGTTGGTAAGGGCGGTATGGAATCTGCAGAAGAAGTTACACCAAAAGTATTAGACTGGCTTGATAGACAAGGTAAAGAAGATAACTGGATGATGCACGTACATTATTGGGACCCACATACTCCATATAGAGCTCCAGAGAGTTTTGGAAATCCGTTTAAAGACCAACCTTTAAGCGATGACTGGATAAGTGAAGAAGAGTTTGAGAAACACAAACTACATGTCGGTCCACACGGTGCTAATGAAATCAGTATGTGGAACGATACAACAAACCCTAAATACCCTCGTCACCCTGGTAAGCTTGAGAATATGGAAGACATGAAGAATTTTATTGACCAATATGACTGTGGCGTAAAATATGCCGATGATAACGTGAAAATGGTCATTGATAAAGTAAAAGAGCTTGGAATATACGATGAAGATTTAGCTATTATTATTACATCTGACCATGGTGAGAACATAGGAGAACTTGGCATATATGGCGAACATGGAACGGCTGACGAGCCTACTTGTCATATTCCATTTATTATCAAATGGCCCGGTGCAAAAAAAGATATTAGAATTAGCGGTTTATATGACAATGTAGATTTATTGCCTACTGTCAAAGAGATTTTTGGAAATGAGACATTTGGCGGTAGATACGAATTTGATGGAGTTAGTTTTAAAAATGCTTTATTTGAGGGTAAAGGCGAAGGTAAAGATTCTTTAGTTTTAACACAGTGTTGTCATGTATGCCAAAGAAGTGCAAGGTTTGACGATTATGTTTACATAAGAACAATTCATGGTGGCTTGCATTTGTTCCCGCAAGAAATGCTGTTTAACATTAAAGAAGACCCACATCAAATGAACAATATAGCAGATAAATCGCCTGAGCTTTGTGCTAAGGGTGCTAAGATTATTCTCGACTGGGTAGATGCACAGATGAAAAAATCAAAATATGATATTGACCCTATGTGGACAGTTATGAAAGAGAACGGTCCTGAGCACTCAAAAGGCGTATACAATAATTATCTTGAGCGATTAAAAGGTACACCTAGAGAGTATGGAATTAAAGAGATAGAAAAAATATATAAAGATTTACCAAAGGGTTTATAGTCAATAATTATATACTACAAAATTATAACATACTTTCGTTAATGAAAGCTCCTAGTCAACATTTAGTTTGACTAGGAGCTTTTAGTATGTAGATAAACCCTTACATGTTATGGTTTTAATGCATTAATTTATTTAATGTTTTTTTTCTTGATTATCAGAACTATAATCACCCCTATAACAGAAACTGTTAAAATAATACCTAACGCAAGATAAGGAGTGCTGTCGCCTGTTGTAGGTACATTAATATCACCAGATTCAGTGTTATCTGGAGTAGTTGGTGATACGCTAGTAACGATAAACCCGTTTGAGTAATCACCTGTTATAGTAGTGGTGAAACCATCTATAGATACAGATACTAAAGTATAAGTAATTAGATTACCAGTGTTAGGATTATATTTTGGCATATCAGGAAAAACATGAGACCAATCAGTTGATTTATCTATAGTTTTTCTTGTTGTTTCTTTGCCATCAGCAAGCAAAATAACAGTAGCACTATCTCCTGTTTTACCTGGCCATACCTTCAAAACGTTGATATCAATAGTTTGAGGGGGAGCAACAATGTCTTCTTTATTAGTAATAGTAAAACCAATGTCTTGGTTACCAGAATATGTAGGAGTATAACCTTGAATAGGAACTTCTTCCACAGAATAAGTAATAATTGCACCAGTACTATCGAATTTAGGAAGAGAACTGAAAGTGTATTTCCATTCGTTGTTAGCATTTAACGAAATAGTACCCACTACGTCAGTGCCATTTTTTAAGTTAACAATAGCGCTTGTCCCTATAGTGCCATCCCAAACTTT
>CAYJEZ010000063.1:5301-14682 GCA_964369215.1 uncultured Eubacteriales bacterium | reverse complement strand
ACCTACAACAGTTGCACCTGCTTCTTCGGTATTGCTGGTTGTACAACCGGTAAAAATCATAGCGGCTACAATCATACAAGAGAGTATTGATTTATTTTTCATATTAATTTACGTCCCTTTCTTAATTTAAGGCATAATATAGTCATTTAACCCCCAAAACTAACCGAATTCAAGCGAAAAACACATAAGTATAGTCAAAGCAAGATTTGACTTTTAGCTTGTTCACTTAATTTCTGTAGTATTTTGTAATTTTAATGACTATAGATTTTATTATATTCGCCTTTAGTCCAAATTATTTTGCGAACAATTATCGCATTTTCCATACAAAAATGCTGACAAGCCATTTATACTAAACTTTAACTCATCTTTTGCATAGTTAATAACCATTGAAGAAATATGTTTGTTAAGATGAAAAGTTTTATCACACGAATCACACTTTAAATGAATTACACCCAAACATATGTCAGGGTTAACATAATGATAAAGTGCCTCTGCCTTTTTTCCGTCTATTACTTTGCAGATTAAACCTTCGTTTTCCATTGTTTTTAGGTTTCGGTAAATAGCACTAACGCTTATATCCTCATAATCAAAGTTCTTTTGAATATCTGATACAGAGAACGATTCTTGTTCACTGTTTTTAAAAAAGTTCAACAATTTTTGCCTCTGTTCAGTTTGATACTTACTCATAATAAAATTTCTCCCTTCATAACATTTGCGAATGATTTGCATATTGATTATACTATACTATTTTTTTATTGTCAATATTATATATTTATTAATTTATTTTTTATGTATATAAATTTATTTCTGTAGTGTTGCCTAAGTTAATTAACCATAAGCAACTAATATGTACGTAAATTATAAAATCAGTGAGACATGCACGCATGGCTCACTGATTTTATACTTTTCAGTTTGTTTCTATTCAATTATTTCTAATCTCTTTTCTAATTTACTATGTCTACCCATTCCTGAAAAAAGGCTTTCTTGTAACACATTTACACAAGACACTGCCAAAACCTTTGGTTTCGCTAAATCCTCTATTTCTGAAGGAGAAATATTTAAAAATTCCTCCATATTAGAATAATGAAAATTTTGAAGAGCAACACTGTAAACCTCTTGATCTCGTAGTTCGACACCGTCTAAAGTAATATTAATAAGTTCTTTTTTGTTTTTGTCGTAAATAACTTTTAGCCCATAAGATACCTGATAAAACTCTGTATGTCCATAAAAAGCCTCATCTCTTAAAATATGCTTAAAGGCTTTTTTTAGTTGCAAACCGGTAAAATTAACTCTATAAATTAAGTCATCATACGGAAAAGCCTCCATCAAATCGCATACCCTTATGATTGGTCCTAGGGTTTCTGTTCTAAAACTTCCTGAACCAATCAACGCTATGTCAACACTAAAGCTGTCTCTATAAATGTCACAAATCAATTTGCCCATACTTGTTTCTTGCGTTCTACAAGGGTGTGTCACTTCAGACGGTAGACGGGCTAATATTCTTCCATACTTTCTATCTACAACTGTTTGGTAGTTGAGTATAACGTTCTCAAGCGGATAATCTCGAGGACAGTTTTTGTCTGTAATAGGAACAGTTTTCCATTCATAGCTATGTATGTCGTTTGAATCAGTATTGATAATCAAATCAAACCTACCTATTTGGTCTGTACCAACGCCTGCTTGCACAATTAAAATATCATTAACTTTCTCAGGCTTATCAAGCAAAGTATGTGAGTGTCCACCAATTATTACATCTACACCCCAGTCGGGATGTAATTTCTTGGCTAAAGCAATATCTTCATCAAAACCAATATGCGTTAAAAGCACTGTAAAGTCAACATCAATAGTATTATAAGTGTCGCAAATTCTGCCTACCTCGTCTGCGGCCTCACCTACATCTAAAAAAGTAGAAATTACTTGGTCACTTTTGGTTTGAGCTAAAATCTCTTCGGTAATAATCGCTATGAAAAGAATTTTCATTCCGTCAACTTCAATTATTAAATGGTCTTTAAAAAGCTTCATCATATTTGTTTTAATAAACATATTAGCATTAATAATAGGAAATTTCGCACATTTTTCTAAAAATAATAAATGTGGCACACCGTAGTCTACCTCATGGTTTCCTATTGCAACAACATCAGGAGCTATAAGGTTCATAATCTCAATAGTAGATATGCCCTTAAACTCAGCATCTATAACCGAGCCCCTAAACATGTCACCAGCTATTGCATAAATAACATTTTCTTCGTCGTTTCGCACCTTGTTAACATAACCAGATAACATTGATATACCACCAAAAAGTGTATCATCTACTTTATCTGCAAAAAAATCTCCGTGTAAATCGTTAGAGTGTAACAAAGTTAGTTTTTTTAAGTTTGGCATTTACTTACCCCTTTTCGATTACAATTATATAGTAACTAAACACAAACTGTGTCAATTAATTTTTTCTTAAACAATTTTGCATCAATTTCTTTAATAACTGTAGCGTGAACCCTGCTATAATCCATGCCTACAGCCTCGTATGCAATACTTGTATCTGCAAAAATAACTTGCCCATATGTAGCCGCCTCAGTAGTGCAACAATAGCAATTGCACTGCGCTGACGAAATCACTATGTCGTCCCACAAAGCTACACCAATTGCAACTGCGTCAGGCAAATCAACAACATGGTGTCCGCCTACTCTATTCAAGTTATATTCAAGCAGTTTTGAGGTGCAGTCTGTAATAAATTTACCTGCTTTTCCTGAATTTTCAAGTATGGTTAAATCTTCTTTATTAAGAGCAGAGTCTCCAAGACATAAATCAAAACCTATAATAGTAATCGGAATTTCGCTCTCAAGCATTATTTTGTAGCTCTCTGCATCGATATATACGTTAAACTCTGCCACAGGCGTAGCGTTGCCGTGGCCAAAACCACTAGTGCCCATCGACCAAATTCTCTTTACTTTTTTCATAGTTTCAGGTTCACGCAATATTGCAAGCGCAATATTGGTTGCAGGTCCCAACACTACTAACTCAATTTCATTAGGATTGCTACGTACGGCATCTAGAATAAAATCTACACCGTGTTTTTCTTCGGCTATTGTTTTTGGGTGTATTAAGTCTTTTTCGCCCATACCATCTGCACCATGTACACAAGCGGTCTCAACACGCTCTTTAAACATTGGCTTCTCCATACCTGGATATACCTTTACTAAAGAAGAACAAATCTCTTTTGTCATAAGCGCATTTTGCGTAGCCATACTTAGCGGAATATTACCACAAACAGTTGTTATTCCAAGCACTTCGACATTTTTACTCAATAAACCAAGCATTATAGCAACGCTGTCATCACTAGCAGTGTCGCTGTCAATAATAAGTTTTCTCATATCGTCACCCCTTAAACTAATTATTACATAAATTAACCTAAAATACTATGTGCCAAATGGCACATTTGTGTGTATATAACCGAAGTATGCCATGATATACAAAATGTAAGGGCGACCTAAATACAAGATTAACTTGCAATGTGGTCGCCCAAAATTAATAGTAAATCCAAGGTTTCTGGCGGTCCCGTAAGACCACCCCTACATATTATGTCCATTTAACAAATTAAATTCTATTTCGTCACAGCATAATATTAGTATTTGATTTATATTATAAATATTTTACCATATAATCTACATATATGTGTCAAACAATCCGCAATAAGCATCAATAGGGTCTGTTCCTACAAAGTCACTCTCTCCACAAAGCTTTGCTACTAAAGCATCAAGAGAGTTATCACTTGTGTCGTATGTATTAATAAAGGTTTTCGCTTGTGGTACATCAGCTAAAACAAACGGATTATCAATACTAGCAACAATTACAGGTAACTCATTTACATACCAAGGTATCTCTCCGCCACCTTTACTCATAGCCCAAGAAACCCTTGCAGCTGTTTGCCCAGCACAACTTACATTAGCTAAAGTAATAACTAAATCTTGAGCCTCTACAAAATCTTTTATTGGAGTTTTTCCTGCAAAATAAACCATCAAAGCCTTGCCCATTAAGAGTTTTCTATCCACTTCTTCACCCTTCATAGCAGCTTCTTGCATTTGCCTTTTAACATCGTCTTCTAGCTTTTTAAGAGGGCTTTCAAAAATATTCACCTCAAAACCTCTCTCCTCAAGCTTTGCTTTTAATTTATCTGCAGGAGTAGGCCCAGCGCTTGTTCTCATCATTCCGAATATACCGCCGCCGTCTGCTCCTTTTACAGGAACAATTGTGATGCGTTTGTATTTATTTGGAGTTATAGGTAAAACGTCTTGTTTGTTCTTAACTAAGGTAACTGCTTTATCTGCAATTTCTTTTGCCATGGCTTTGTGCTCTTCACAGCCTACTACCTTAGCCATTAATTCTTCTGATGGCATGCGCTCAGTAGGTGCTTTTTTGTGCAAGCCTAAACTTGCCTTTAAAGCTAGAATACGCTCTAAGGCCTCTTGTAATCGCTCCTCTGTAATAACACCATTTTTATAGCCATCAAGCATATATCCAAAATCTTCGTCCATATCGTTAAAGAAAAGGAACATGTCACAACCAGCCTCAATAGCACGTGGCAACATCTCACACCTTCTATACATACTGGTCATTCCAACCATATGCGAGGCGTCAGTTAATATCATTCCGTTAAAACCAAGCTCTTCTCTTAGCAGACCATACAGAAGCTCTTTAGACAAGCTAGCTGGCATAATCTCATCATTTTGCAAATTAGGATTTAACTTTTTGCTCCATGCAGGTTGCATAATATGCCCTGCCATGACCGCCTCTAAGCCTGCATCAATTAAAGTTTTATACACAAGCCCAAAAGTGTCCATCCATTCTTCGCAATCGTAAGAATTAACACTAGGAGACAAATGGTGGTCTCTATCGTCTATACCATCACCAGGAAAATGCTTAGCCGCACAACCAAAGCTCTCGTTTTGGTGTGCTCCCTCAAAATAAGCCTTAGCCATATTTGCTACTACTTTTGCATCGTTAGAAAAACAACGACTAGGAACAATCGGGTTTCTCCAGTTTCTATTAATATCTGAAAGAGGAGCAAAACTTAAATTGCAACCGATGGAGCTAGCCTCTTTATTACCTATTCGTCCCATTTCATACGCATATTTAACATCGTTAGTCGCTCCGATTTTAACAGGCATACCCAATAAAGTTCCGTCTGTGCAAGAACCATTGCCTCCGCCCTCTGTATTGCATGCAATAATAAGAGGAATTTTAGCATTCTCTTGTAATATTTTATTTTGCTTGTAAACGTCTTTTGAAGAGGCAGGATTATAACGCACACCACCGATATGATATTTTTGCACTGACGCCTTTAAATACTCCTCATCACGGCTTGAGCCCATATTGAAAAACAGTTGCCCTATTTTCTCTTCTATAGTCATAGATTTAATAGTGTCTTCCACCCATTTTATAGCCTCGTCGTCAAGGTTATATGGTTTTGCTTTAAAATCAATCATTTTTTATTTTCCTTTCTTTTGTTCTTTGTTCAATACTATAATCACTATTTTATACTTTTTTTAGATTAATTTGTTATAAAATTGTTAATTGTGTATATTCATTTTGTGTAATAGCTTGAAAATCAACGAGTAGTCAAAATAAGTATTTCTTCAATAACTATTTATATACGCAAAGTAAAATAAAATGAGACAAACCTACTCGTTTGTCCCATTTTTATAGTTAATTAACTTTAAAACACTACAGAAATCAAAATCAAAAAGCTATAGGTTGTGTGGTTTACAATTTGAAGCCGTTAGTTTTTCAAGTTAATTTACTATATTATTCAGATTTATCGGCATCCGCTTTTTTATCTTTTTTCTCTCTTTGCTTTACACATTCAGTTAGCAAATATTCAATTTGCCCGTTTATAGACCTAAAGTCATCTTCTGCCCAAGCTGCAAGTTTTTGATATAATTTGGCATTAACTCTGAGCGGGATTTGTTTTTTCTTTTCCTCGCCCATATTAGTAAATTGAACCGCTGTTTACTACGGGTTGAGTGTCTTTATTTGCGCATAAAACTACCAATAAATTAGACACCATAGCAGCTTTTCTCTCCTCGTCAAGCTCTACTAAGTTCTCTTGCTCTAGTTGCTCTAATGCCATTTGCACCATACCAACAGCGCCCTCTACTATTAGTTTTCTCGCATCAATTACTGCTCTTGCTTGTTGGCGTTGTAGCATAGACGCAGCAATCTCTTTTGCATATGCTAGATGAGTAATTCTAATTTCAAGCACTTTAAGCCCTGCAAACTCTACCTTTTTTTGAAGTTCCTTTTTTAGTTCTTCTGCAACCTCAATACTGCTTCCTCTTAAAGTTGTCTCGTCGTTGTCTTCTTGGTTAATGTCATAAGGGTAAAGCCTTACAGTGTTTCTTAAAACTGCGTCAGATTGAATAGATATAAACTCTTTGTAATTATCTACACAAAATAGTGCTTGAGAGGCATCTACTATTTGCCAAACCACCATTACGCCTATCTCTATTGGGTTACCTAACGAGTCGTTAACCTTTTGTACTCTGTTATTTAACGTAATAGCTTTCATACTAACTTTTTTGTTTAATGTAACATTAAAGTTAATATTTGCACCTGTATTTGGAGTAGTACTAGTAGAGATTACCGGAGCATTTTCATCCTTAGGTGTAGGAGAAACCGCCGAAACAAAAGGATTAACAAAATGAAATCCCTCTTTTTTTAATGTTCCGTAATATTTACCAAACAGCGTAAAAACGTAGGCATCATTGGGTTTTACTATTTTAAGCCCTGCAAATAAAAAGATTGATAATATAAGAATAATAACCGCAGAGACTATCATAGCAACACCCAAGGGAGATTTGTATGTTGCTATATATTCCATTCCATCGGCTGAGATAATTTCCTCTGAGTTTACAATTGATATAATACCATTGATAAATAACGCAACTGAGCCTAACACCCCAACAATAGCTAAAAATAAGATGGCAAATCCATTTGCCGGTTTAATGTCTTTGTCGACAAAATTTAATGTGTTCATACTTATATCCCCTTTTATTAATGATTTTTTATGATATCATTTTAATATCATTTTGTTTGAATGTCAAGATAAATATAAATACTTTATGTATATTTTAATTATTGAACTTAACATTTTGTAATTTTAGTTAATATTGGTAATATTGCATTACAGTTAAATTAATACAATTTTGTTTATTATAGTTAAATTTAATAAAATATTTAAACTTTTACTGCACTAAATATAAATAATTATACTTAAAATAACTTAAAATAAATAATTTGTTGTAATTTGTGTATAAGCATGATATAATTATTTAGAAAATATAGTTGATACGAGGTAGAACGTGAGCGATATAATTAGTAATAAAGCGAAATTTATTCAAATTTACAATGAGCATGTCAAACGTGAGGGCGGTGACAAGCTTTTGGCATGGCTTGAAAAAACAGATTTTTTTACTGCTCCTGCCAGCACTAAATATCATTGTGCTTGTGAGGGCGGTTTGCTCTCGCATAGCCTTAATGTATATGAGGTTTTAAAAAGTTCTTTTTTTGGAGCCGACGACAGTGAAGAGAGTTTTGTTTTGTGCGCTTTACTGCATGATGTATGTAAAGCACAATTTTATACCACTTCTACCAGAAATGTTAAAAATGAAGACACTGGCAAATGGGAGAAAAAGCCTTATTATACTATTGAGGATAAATTCCCGTATGGTCATGGTGAAAAATCTGTGTTTTTAATCGAGAGATTTATCAGACTAAAAGTAGAGGAAGCGGTAGCTATTCGTTGGCATATGGGTGGATTTGATGAGAGTGTTAAAGGGGGCTCATTCTCAATAAGTCAGGCATATGATAAATATGAGCTTGCGGTAAAGTTACATTTGGCAGACCTTTGGGCAACTTATTTGCTTGAAAAAGGAACATCTGAAGTTAGATGAGCTGGATGTACTAATAAAGGATTGGTGAAGGTTTGAAGATTTATTTTCAAACTAGAAATTTTATGCTTTTCGATAGTATAATTGATATATACTAAAACGAATAAGCTTATATTTCTACGCTGTCAAGAAAGGACTGGTCATAAAATGTCTATTGATTTGCATTGCCATACCGTTATGTCAGACGGTACCACAAGCATTGAAGAGCTTATTTCTTTGGCTGTATTAAATGGTTTAAAAGCTATTTCTGTTACAGACCATGACACTTTTGCAGGTTGTGTAAGAGCAGAAGTTATAAGTAAAAAACTAGATTTAAACGTTATTTCAGGGGTTGAGATTTCATCTACAGATTACTCTAGAGGAAACGATGCGCATATTTTATGCTACTTTCCCGCTGCTCCAAATAGATTAGAGGGTTTATTGAAGCGCAATTTAGAAGTGCGAAGACAAGCTATGATGATATGTATACAAAAGGTATTGCATATGTACAAAATGCCTGTTGAGATGATACTTAAAAGGTCTCAAAACTCTGTAGGTATTTATAATCAGCATATTATGCAGGCATTAATGGATGCAGGCTACACTGATAAAATTTATGGAGATGTATACAAAAAGCTTTTTGCTAAAAGAATAGGTTTTGCTAATACAAAAAAAGAATTTGCAGACACTTTAGAAGTTATAGATGAAATACATGCCGCTGGTGGATTAGCAGTTTTAGCTCACCCTACAGAATATGGGAACATGGATTTAGCTGTTGAGCTGTGCGAGAAAAATTTAATTGATGGAATTGAATATAACTCGCAATCAAACAGTGAAGAAGACAAAAAAACTATATTAGAACTTTCAAAAAAATATAATAAGTTTTATACAGGCGGAAGTAATTTTCATGGCCATTATACTGTTCCTAACAGAACAGTAGGTTCGTATACAACCGAATCTTCTCAGTTTATTGCTATGAAAAAGTTAAAGACTAAATCTGGTTAAACAAATTTATGGTTGTTATATTAGATTATTTTTATCTTTCTTAATCTGTATAAACGAAAGGACTTAATTAATATGATATCATATAAAACTCAAGGGGTATGTTCCTCTGAAATTAATTTTGAAATAGTAGATAATAAAATTAGAAATGTCAATTTTATTGGCGGTTGCAATGGTAATTTAAAAGGCGTTGGTGTTCTTGCTGAAGGTATGGATGTTGACGATTATATTCTTAAATGTAAGGATATTAAATGTGGTAGCAGACCGACCTCTTGCCCTGCACAGTTAGCAAATGCTTTAATTAACGCTAAAGAGACTGCATAATGTAGTCATTCAACCCCCAAAACTAACAGCGCCAAAGCCAAAAACTTTTAAATTAAAGCTGTTGCTTGATTTCTATAGTATTTTATAGGTTTTGTTTGCTATATTATTAAATTAATAAATATTAAATTAATAA
>CAYJEZ010000063.1:0-5201 GCA_964369215.1 uncultured Eubacteriales bacterium | reverse complement strand
TATTAAATTAATAAATATTAAATTAATAATATTTGCCGCCTGCGTTTGCAGGCGGCAAATTTTGCTATGTCAGTTATTTAATTAGCAGCAGTTATTAGTATTGCATCCACAACCGTTGTTGTAAGGAGTTCCACCGAAGCCACAGCCACCGCAGCAAAGAAGAATTAATACGATAATTATAATCCAAGAACATCCACCTAAATTGCACATAAAACTTACCTCCTAAATATTTATATATAACCATTATATGACAAACAATTTTTTCTGCTACAAGTTCTCTTGTAATTTTTTGTTTGCGTTTAGGCTAATACTGTATTATATGTTGAATAAATATTTTGGTTAATAAAAAATGTAAATTTTATATTTTTTTTACTGAATTTTTATATGTTTGCCCGCAAACACCTATTTTAGGTGTGCATAGTGCAAATATGTCGTCAGCTTTACATTCAAGCTTAAAATCAGCTAGTGCAATTTTGCTTAACTTTTTTGTATCTGCTACCTTGCCTATTATTGGCAAGGTATTTTTTTTAAGTGAAAGAAGCTGTTCTCCTGTTTTGCTTATACCCAGTATTTTAATATATTGAGGTAGAATATCACTTTTATTAATTCCTAAAAAAGAATGCAAAACCATTCGTCTAATTCTAGCATGTGTAAACCTTTTCGATTTTACAGTTGTATACAATTCATCTAAGCTTACAGCCGTTTTTACCGCTTTAAAAAGCTTATTTTCAATGCCCTCGCTAATATCTGGCAAGCAAGAAAAATCTTTTAACTCTCCGAGCCTTAGCTTTGCTAGTATTGCAGTTTCTAACTTTTTATAATCAGCAGGAAAAAAACCTTTTTCTCTGTATTTGTCTATCACATCTGCACACTCAGGAGCTAAAAATTTATTTATCTCTTCTTTATTATATTCACGAGTTCTAATCGCCATAGCGCTGGGGTAATTGTCAACATTTAAACTGTCGTGGGCACTACCTAGCCTTTTTACTGCTACAGCTTTTAAAGGCGAATTGAGGCTTTGAATAGCATTGATATACTCAATAGCTAAGTTATTGTTAGATCCTTTAAGTTCTCCATTATAGCCATCTTTTAATAATTCTTCAATACACCTTTCTCTCGCTACTGCATAGCTAATTCCTTTTTTTAGTTCATCTCTTATTCTTGTATTAAATTCTTTACTGTTAATAAGCTCTACAATTTGCTTTAATAGTTCGACATTTTCATTCTCACAGCCAAAATAAAGCTTGTCTACAAACCCCAACGAATTTATCAGGCTAACCGCGCCTAGGGCAAACAAATTTGCACCTGCTGTAGAAAAACGCACTGGCAGTTCTATAATAATATCAGCGCCACATTTTAAAGCCATTTCTGTTCTTGCATACTTATCAATAATCGCTGTTTCTCCTCTTTGCACAAAATTGCCACTCATTACACATACAACCGCTCCATTTTCTTTCATTTGGTCAATAATATATTTATGCCCAAGGTGAAGTGGATTGAACTCACAAATTATTCCACCGGCTTCAAATTTCTTTTCCATATATACCCTTTCACTAATAAATATTTTATAGTACGCCACTGAAAATTTATAATAGCACTCTGTTCAAAAAAACCAATATACATTTAAACATTGGTTTAAATAACAGTTTTTATAAGTATTTATTTGATAATCTTCAAAGTAATTTAACTATAAAAATAAAAAAATACTCTATTACACTTGTAATTATCATTATTTTGTATTATTATATAACATGTGGCATTTATTTATCAAGTAATTTATAAAAATAATAATATTAATACTAGGGGGAGCAATACGTGAAAATTCTTGTTATTAACGCTGGCAGTTCATCTTTAAAATATCAACTTATCGATATGGAAACTGAAGATATGTTAGCAAAAGGAAATTGTGAAAAAATTGGTCTGGAGATGGGTATTTTCGGACACAAAACAGCTGATGGAAAATCTAAATGGTTTGAAATTGCTATGAAAAACCATACAGAGGCATTTGAGCAAGTTAAAAATGCTTTACTAGACAGCGAAGTAGGAGTTATTAACAGCTTAGAGGAAGTTACAGCTATTGGACATAGAGTTGTTCATGGTGGCGATTTATTTAGTGATTCTGTTATAATTGATGATAAAGTATTAGCAGGTATCGAGAGTTTAATTCCTCTTGCACCTTTACATAACAGTGCACATGTTCAAGGAATTAGAGCATGTATTGATGTTTTTGGCAAAGAAGTGCCTCAAGTTGCAGTTTTTGACACTGCTTTTCATGCTACAATGCCACAAAAAGCATTTATGTTTGCAGTGCCTTACGAGTATTATGAGAAATACCAAGTTAGACGCTATGGCTTCCACGGTACATCTCACAAATATGTAAGCCACCAATGTGCAGAGCTTTTAGGAAAAGACATTAGTGAGCTTAAGATCATTACATGTCATGTAGGTAACGGCTCATCTATTACAGCTATTAACAAAGGAAAAGTTGTAGACACAAGTATGGGGCTTACTCCACTTGACGGATTTATGATGGGAACTAGAACAGGCGCGCTAGACCCTTCTGTAGTAACATTTATTGCAGAAAAAGAAAACTTAACACCACAAGAATTATCTGACATATTTAATAAAAAGTCTGGTCTTTTAGGTATTTCTGGTATTTCAAGTGATGACAGAGACATTTTAAAAGCTGAGAATGAGGGTAACGAAAGAGCTAAACTAGCTCATGAGATGTTAGTCTATCAAATTAGAAAATTTGTAGGTTCTTACATAGCAGCTATGAACGGTGTAGATGCCATAGTATTTACAGCAGGCTTAGGAGAGAACCAACTTTACTTACGTGAGGGCGTACTTAAAGATATGGAGTTCTTCGGTATTAATTTTGACCCTGCTGGTAACGAAAAAGCTAGGGGAGTTCTTGCTGAGCTTACAACACCAGACAGTAAAGTTAAAGCTTTTGTTATTCCTACAAATGAAGAGCTTGTTATTGCAAGAGACACAAAAGATTTAGTTGAGTTTATTATGAGCCAAGACCCTGCTACAGAGAAATTCTATGGCTCTTTACCTAGTGTACAAGCATCAAAAGAGTACAATAGCAGAAAAAAAATCTAATTAATTTAAAGAATAGTTTTTAAATTAACAAAATAAAAAAAGTTTTATGCCGATATAATGTAGGCATAAAACTTTTTTATTGTTTTAAAATTAGTTAGTTTCTTTATCATTGAAAAGATTAAATCTAAAAAGCTTTCTTTCATCTTCTTCTTTTTCACAAACTACAAAAGCCTCTGCAATTTTTCCTCCTTCAATAAGCGCTGTTAAACCTACTAGCTGACAAAGCTTGCTTTTTAAATTCAGTCTGTCGCCATCTCTAGTCATTAGGTAAACTTCACCTTCACAACTATCTAAAACCTTTAAAAACGCGGGTACATCAATATCGTGTAACTCAACCATTTTAGGCATATAAAAATCATCCTTTCTTATTATTCATCGTTAAATCAAGCATATAAAATTATAAAAAACATATACATATAATTACTCTTCTATTCAACAAATATATAAATATTAGTTTTAAAAGAACAATAAAAGTCTATGCTTAACTTAACTAAGTATATTATTGATACAAAACAAAGATAATTGTTACTTGTTACATAAAATTACTTTTACTATTATCGTATCCTACAATATATTTTACCATAAAATAAAACAAAAATAAATACATAAATCATATAAAAAATTTTGTTAAATTTGCATTAATTTATGTAGAATTAAAAATCGTTAAATTAGAAACTGCCGCTTTTCAGGCGGCAGCTTCTATTTAAACCATATTTGCATAAAGAATTAATCGCTTTTGCAATCAACTGCACTAGGAGGGAAAAATTCGTTTACAGGAAATTCGATTTGCCTAAAAATTTCACATGGATTATCATTGTTTGTTATGCATTCTTTGTTAGGTATACAGAAGTCATATGCAGGTATAAGAATTTGAGAGTTTCTCATAAGCTGAACAATAATAAACATGCCTATGGTTACATATACATTTTTTTTGCATTGAGAATGTTCAAATTCTCCACCAAATTTGGCACATATCTTTTCAGGAACAGCACAACAATTATCGCCACATCCATAGTGAAGAGCAGCCGGACATAATTTTGCAGATAAGGCAATTGGCTCTGCTACTTGCACAACAGCTTTAGGTGAAACAGAATGTACATCGCAGTTTTCGTCTTCGTCATCTGATGTAAAAATTCTAACATGGCCCTCGCTGCCATATAGTATTACTTTTTTATTAAATACCGATACACCGTTTACCACTTTTGACGGCGCATGAGGAGAGTAAAACAACTCTACACATACATCGAAGAAAAATGTCATATCTACAGAATAAAAACCTCTGTTAAATGGTATTGTCTGTAAATCTGTAAACACGGTTATAACTTTAACGTCCTTTATTCTGACACTTGAAGCAGAGTCTACGAGATCCTGCACGCGTTTCGTGAACAGTACCCTTGTATCCTCGATGCAATCTTTGTCAGAGCAGCTGTCGTATATTCTCATTGTGTCAATACAGACCGCCTCTTTGAAACAACCGTTTTCGTGAGCAAGATCTTGCATCTTAATAACCTCCTTAAGAATTTCTCTTTCCATACTATGTAGATAAAAAAGTTTTGCTACTACTTTATCTCAAATAGTCCTGCCAATATACTAGTAGACTTTCTTCTCTTATGGTCAGGTTTAAAATTCACTAAAATTGTGTCGTCTCCTATAACTGCTATATCAGTCCATGGAATAATATAATCGTCTTCTCTGCCTAAAAACCCAAAAAATTTAAGCCTACCATAAACTAAAAGAGAAACTAGTTTTGCATTGTCACAGTCAATTTCAACATCACACACATACCCCACCTTAGTACCGTCACTTATACATATTACTTCTTTATCCCTTAAATCTTCTATTCTTGCTAACATTTCTACCACCTCTGTACATATTATGAGCATAAAGTCCTCAATATTCAGATAAAATAAATTTAGTGTTCCCTAAGTCTTTTGCTGAAATCTGGTGGTAAAGTAGTTAAACAACCAAAATCGTCAAAAAGCACTCTATCTTGATTTGTATGTGTCATAATCCGTTCCCCTTTTGGGTCTTTAAATAAAGTTTTCTTAAATCCTAATTTTTCATAAAGACTAATTGCATTGTAGTTATCTTCA
>CAYJEZ010000062.1:0-14724 GCA_964369215.1 uncultured Eubacteriales bacterium | reverse complement strand
TAGCGTTTGTTTGAGCTATTAAAATGCCAAAATTATTCTTGATAATTATAAAGAAAGGATAGAAAAAGTATGGATTTAATTATTATTATGATTGCATATTTATATATTTTAGTTTCTGTTTTTTCTTTCAGTGGTTTTAGAAACAGCTATGAAAATCTTCAAAATAAGCGAGTTAAAAACAATAGGAAAAAAATTCTTGTAGTTCTTAGTGAACGGTTAGATATGTTAAAACAGCACAACTCTGTAGAAGAAAATAAAAACTTGCGTTTATATAATCTACTAAAGAATCCTAGAAATTTAGCTGTTTTTCATGAAATTATAGAAGAGATACCATCAAAAAATGATAGAGATTTATTGCTTGCAAATTTAATGCAATTGTTTTTCTTATTATCAAAGAGATATTCATCAAAGGCAAATGAGTACAAGGCACTGTTTGTATATGTGGTGTCGAGGCTTAATTTAGGCAAAAACACATATATTGATATGACAAAACAAAATACTGAATTTAATCGAATGGTGAGTGTTATTTTTAGACTTTTGTACTCAGAATCTATTTATGTAAAAGAAAATACAATTAAAGCTATTGTTAGCTTTAGCAGTGTAGATTTGATAATATCTATGTTAAAAAGTATGAATGAATTTGATGTTGAGATAAATAATAAACTTTTGTCTGATAGGTTGCTAGAGTTTAATGGAGATATGCAAGTTTTAGTAGACACCATAATAACACAAATTCAAACTTTTTCAGAACCAATTCAGTGTGCTGTTATTAATTTTCTCAGATTTTTACCCTCTGAATATGTACGAGAAACTTGGAATAGTAAATTGTTAAAAGTAATGAGTGAACATATAGAGAACAAAGAAGTTTTTATTTCTTGTGTACGATATTTTAAGAAATGGCCTTACAGTGAGGTAGAAATAGCCCTTATTAATATTTTAAAATATAAAGATGATGTTCCTTGGGAGTATACAGCAATCAGTGCTAGTACATTGGCAGCTTATAATTCAGAAAACACTATAAATGTTTTGAAAACAACGTTAACTTCTGCTAACTGGTATATTAGATATAATTCTGCTATGAGCCTTATAGAAATGAATGTTGACACTGATAGTGTTGTAAAAGAAACACAAGATGTATATGCAAAAGAAATTTTGAAGTTTTGTAGTGAAAAAGTAAGATTTATGAACACAAGTAAGCAATCAAATCTAATATAGTTTAATATTAAAGAGGAATAAATAAATGGATACAATTATAAATATAGTAAGTATGTTTTTTATCATCTACCTTTGTGTTTATATGACTTTTTTGTTTTTATCCGTTTTAGTAGGGGCAGTAGATTTATATCAAAAGAAAATGCGCAAAAAGTATTACAACGCAATTTCACATGAGTATTTTCTTCCAATATCAATTTTAGTTCCGGCTTATAATGAAAACACTACCGTAGTAAGCACAGTAAGGTCATTACTTGAGCTAGATTATCAACTTTATGAAATAGTAGTTATAGATGATGGATCATCAGACGACACATCGAAAAATCTTATTGAAGCTTACAACTTAGTTAAAGTTGAAAGGCCTATAAGAAAACAATTAAAATGCCAAGAAGAAAAAGAAATATACGTAAGTTATGATTACAAAGTACAAATAACTTTAATAATAAAAAATAATGGCGGAAAAGCTGATGCACTTAATATGGGCATAAATGTATCAGAATATCCTTATTTTATTTGTGTAGACGCTGATTCTTTACTTGATAAAAACTCATTAATAAACATAATAAAACCAATGCTTGAAGAAAAAGATGTTATAGCTTGTGGTGGAATAATTAGGCTTTCTAACGAGGTTGTTTTTGAAAATGGTAAAATAAAAAAATATAAGTTGCCTAAAAATCTTGTAGAGTGTATGCAAGTTTTAGAGTACGACAGGAGTTTTCTAGCTTCTAAAGTTTTGTTTGATAAATTTAACGGAAACATGATAATATCAGGTGCATTTGGCATATTTAAAAAAGATATTGTAATAGACATAGGCGGATATAAAGTGGGCTCAATTGGTGAAGATATGGAACTTGTTGTAAAAATGCATGCTTATTGTCAAAGTAATAAAATACCTTATAAAATTAAATATGTTTCAGACGCTATTTGCTATAGCCAAGCACCTGCCGCACTTAAAGACCTGAAAGGGCAAAGAAGACGTTGGCACATAGGATTATTTCAAAGCTTGTTTGAGCATAAGCATATATTTTTGCGTTTGCATTACGGTGCAGTTGGCACATTATCATTTTTATATTATTTGTTTTATGAACTATTATCTCCGTATATTGAACTTATAGGAATATTAGCATTGCTGTATCAAATGAATAATAATATTTATGACATAGAAGTAATACTTCAATTTGTACTATTTTATATGGTTTTTTGTGCACTGATGTCGATAACCGCATTTGCATCAAGAGTGCATTTGCTTGATACAAAACTAAGTTTAACGGATGTGTTTAAAGCTGTAGGATTGTGTATGTTTGAAAACATTTTTATGAGGTTTTTCCTATTGTATGTAAGGTTAATGGCTTTGCTTTCGTATAAGAAAAACAAGCATAATTGGGGAAAAATTAAAAGAAAAAGTTTTGAGATGGAGAATAAGTAAATTATGAATAAAAAATTGGTATATACTGGTTTAGTTTTTTTTGCGTTAGGAATAATAGCTACTACTGCATATACACAGTTTACTAAAGAGGAGATTGATGAGGATATAGCTCCTATTGAAATTGATATGACAGAAGTAGGTGTTGATGCTAATTATAAAACTGGGATATACTCTTGGAGCCCACAGGTATATAAAACTGGAAGCTTATATGAGTTTTACGGAGTATTGGAGTATTTGGGTATAGACAAAATCTACCAGTATGTAGAAAATGCGGATATGTCTTCACTGGAGTTTAGCGAGTATCTAAAACTTTTTAACCAAAAAGGAAAAGAAGTTTACTATCTTACAGGAAGTGCAGAGTGGGGTGTAGAAGAAGATGCGGTGTCACTTATAAATGAAATTAACATTGTAGCAAACTATAATGATTTAAACGAGCACAAGTTTACTGGTATTTTGTTTGATGTTGAGCCATATATTCTTGACGGATGGTTAGATAACCAGTATGAAATTATGCAAAGCTACACTGAAAATATGGAAATAGCATATGAATATGCTAAAGAGCATAACCTTAAAATTATTTTAGCTATACCTTTTTGGCTTGAGGATATATCCGAGAAGCACCTTGAAACTTTAATCGCAGATTGTAGCGATGAAGTTTCTGTAATGAATTATAATAGGGCGAATGAGTTTGAACAAATGCAAACAGAAATTGAGCTTGCCAAAAAACACAATAAACCAATAGAGTGTATTTTTGAGTATCAGCAAGTAGGACAATATGGCTTAGAAGATATTAACACATATGCGAATCTTGGTATAAAAGAGTCTTTAGTAAGTTTTGCAGACATATATAATACTGCAAACTATGCTGATTTAGGGCTTTGCTATCATTACTACAACAGTATTTATGACTTGATTTAAGTGCTGTAAGTACCGAAATGAGCTTAAAACTATATGTTTTTAAATAGTTTCTAAACAAGTAATAGGGCAAAACTGATGTAATCCGAGCCAAATACAACAAATAATAATTGTTGTATTTGACTCGGATTATTAATTTTCTACAATTTTTATGAATTGTGACTATTACATCATATTCCTTTTTATGTTTTATATTATTAATCTAGCTTTAATATTATTAAAGTCATGCTAATAATTAAAAATACATCTAATTAGCTTTGCAAAATAGCATTTAATAGGGGTTTAACATATTCTAAAACTTTTTCAGGAGAATTTTTTCCATATTCTTCTACAATTTTTACAATAGCAGAACCCACAATAACTCCATCTGCTTTGTTAGCCATTTTTTGTGCTTGCTCTTTTGTTGAAATACCAAACCCTATTGCAATAGGTAAATCAGATGCTTCTCTTACAAGAGAAACCATACTGTCAATATCAGTAGCAATATTTTGTCGAACTCCTGTAACTCCAAGTGATGACACAAGATATATAAATCCACTTGCATTTTGTGCAATCATTTTAATTCTATCATTTGAAGTAGGGGCTATAAGTGAAATAAAATCAAGTCCATAATTTATAAAAATTTCAGAAAATTCTTCTTTTTCTTCAAATGGTATATCAGGCAAAATTACGCCACTCATGCCGATTTCTTTGCATTTTTTTGCAAACTTTTCTATTCCGTAAGAATATACAATATTTGCATAAGTCATAAAAACCAAAGGAACATTAACATTTAAAGTTTTTACCATATCAAAGATGTTATCTGTTGTGATATTATTACAGAGTGCGCGCATATTTGCAGATTGTATAACAACACCCTCAGCTGTTGGGTCAGAAAAAGGGATACCCAGTTCAATTATATCAGCCCCAGCTTTTTCTAATGTATATATTAATTCTTTTGTTGTTTCTAAGTTGGGGTCACCACAAGTTAAAAAAGGTATAAATGCTTTTTTATTTTTAAAAGCTTCAGTTATTTTACTCATTCATAAATCTCCTTTCCTTTGTGTCGTGCTACCGATAAGCAGTCTTTATCGCCTCTGCCAGATAAGTTAATAACAATAATTTGGTCTTTATCCATTTTAGGTGCAATTTTCATGGCATGAGCAATTGCATGGGCGCTTTCTATAGCAGGGATAATCCCCTCTGTTTTAGATAAATACTCAAAAGCCTCAACTGCTTCATCATCGGTTATCGGAACATATTCTGCACGACCTATATCGTGTAAGTTTGCGTGTTCAGGGCCTATTCCAGGGTAGTCAAGTCCTGCTGAAATTGAATATACAGGTGCAATTTGTCCATACTCATTTTGGCAAAAATAGCTTTTCATACCATGAAAAATACCTAAAGAACCAGTAGCTATTGTAGCCGCTGTGTCAGCAGTATTTACGCCTCTGCCGGCTGCTTCGCAGCCTATTAGTTTTACGTCTTTATCTTCAATAAAATTATAAAAAGCGCCAATAGCATTTGAGCCTCCGCCAATGCAAGCAATAACAGCATTTGGCAGCTTACCCTCTTTCTCTATACATTGCTCTTTTATTTCTTTTGAAATAACTGCTTGAAAATCCCGAACTATGGTAGGGAATGGGTGTGGCCCCATTACTGAACCTAGTACATAATGTGTGTCTGATACTCTTGAAGTCCACTCTCTCATGGTTTCAGATACAGCATCTTTCAATGTAGCAGTGCCAGATGTTACAGCATTTACTTTTGCACCTAAAAGCTCCATTTTATATACATTTAATGATTGACGCTCAATATCCTCTTGACCCATAAAAATTTCGCATTCCATACCAAAAAGCGCTGCCGCAGTTGCTGTTGCAACACCGTGCTGACCAGCTCCGGTTTCTGCTATAATTCTTGTTTTACCCATTTTATGCGCCAGTAAAACTTGACCCAGCACATTGTTGATTTTGTGCGCGCCAGTATGGTTTAAATCTTCTCTTTTTAAATAAATTTTCGCTCCATCTAAGTCTTTTGTCATTTTTTTTGCATAATATAATCTTGATGGTCTGCCGGCATATTCATTAAAAAGTTCTTTTAATTCATCGTTAAATTCTCTATCATCTTTATAAAAATCATAGGATTTTTCAAGCTCTATAACGGCATTCATCAAAGTTTCAGGAATATATCGCCCTCCATGAACGCCAAATTTTGCATTACTCATCATTTGCTCCTTACTATATCTGTTATTTTTCTTATTTTGGTAAAATCTTTTACTTTCTCAGTTTCAACGCTACTGCTTAAATCAACTGAATAGGGATTAAATTTTTCTATTGCCTCACTGACATTTTCAGCGCATATACCTCCAGCTAAAATAAAATCTCGGTTAATTTCTTTGATAATATTCCAATCAAAAACTTCACCTGTTCCATATCCATTATCAAGCAAAATCATATCAGCTAAAGAATTTTGTGCCTTGTCTAAATCGTTAGAGTTTGTAATTTTATAAGCTTTCCAAATTTCTGAATTGGGAACTTTTTTACGCAAATTCTCAATAAAATCATTTTCTTCATTGCCATGAAGCTGAATTATATCGCAAATCTCAGCAAATTTTTCAATATATTCAATGGGCTTATTTACAAAAACACACACTGATTTTATACGTTTATCTAGCTTAAAAATCAAATGCTTTGCCATAACAAAATCTATACTTCTATGGCTTTTAGCAAAATCAATTATAAATCCTGCAAAGTCTGGTTTTGTTTGGTTTACATACTGTATATCTATTTCACGAAAAAGACCACAAATTTTAATTTTGCTCATACTCATACTCCTTAATCGTTTGAATAAAACACTTAATATTTTCACATCGCATTAGTGCCTCGCCAATTAAAAGGGAGTTTGCTCCATTTTTTATAAGATTAATTCCGTCGTTAGGTGTTAAAATTCCACTTTCTGCAACATAAATCACATTGCTTGGAATAAAGCTTTTAAGTTGAGATGAATTACTTAAATTTACAGTAAAATCCTTTAAATTTCGATTGTTAACCCCAATAATTCTAGCTCCACAGCGTGTAGCAATTGAAATTTCGTGTTCATCATGAGTTTCAACTAGTGCCGATATGCCTAAATTATCACAAATTTTTAAATACTGTTTAATTTGTTCTTCGCTTAGAATTGAAACGATTAGCAAAATTGCGTCTGCTCCCATTACTTTTGCTTGATATATTTGATATTCATCAACTGTAAAATCTTTTCTAAGCAAAGGTAGATTTACATTTTTTCTTATTTCTTTAAAAATATCATCGCTTCCTAAAAACCACTTTGGTTCTGTTAAAATAGAAACACATGTAGCTCCTAATTTTTCGTATTCTTTAGCAATCTGTAAATAAGGGAAATCTTCTGAAATAATACCTTTAGATGGCGAAGCCTTTTTCACCTCACATATAAGGCTTGGAAAGTTAGCTTTTAAAGCTTTCTCAAATCTAAAATCTCCTTGTTGGATATTTAACGCTAAAGTCTTTATTTCTTCTAGACTAGTGCTTTTTTTGTCTTGTAAAACTCTGGTTTTTGCATATTGCGAAAGGTCATCTAAAATCAAAATTGCACCTCCTAACTATTTGAAAACTTAATAAAATCATTAAGTTTTGCCATAGCTTTACCACTGTCTAAAATCTCTTGAATTTTTACAATCGCCTCTTTTAAAGTAAGATTATCTCTTGAAATATATAGTGCTGCTGCCGAGTTTAAAACTACGGCATCACGCTTTGCACCTTTCTCTCCTGCTAAAATTTTTTTTGTGATTTCGGCATTTTCTTGTGCAGTACCCCCAAGTAAGTCTGACTTATCATACAAATTAAAGCCATATTCTATTGGGTTTATTTCATAAGTTTTATACCAACCGCCTCTAATTTCACAAACTTTTGTAGGTGCAGAAATTGAAATTTCGTCTAGTCCATCTGTTCCATATACTACCATAGCACGTTTTACTCCAAGCTTTGTCAATACCTCTGCAAGTGGCTCTACAAGGTTCTCGTCATACACTCCCATAAGTTGCATACTTGCACCAAGAGGGTTTGAAAGTGGACCTAAAATATTAAAAATAGTTCTAATGCCCAACTCTTTTCTTACAGGGGCAACATTTTTCATGGCGCTGTGATACAAAGGTGCAAAAAGAAAACAAATGCCTATATCATCAAGTAATTCCATACTCTTTTTTGGCTCAATATTTATTTTCACTCCTAAAGCCTCTAAAACATCTGCAGAGCCACACTTGCTTGAAGCAGCTCGGTTTCCGTGTTTTGCAACAGGAACACCGGCACTTGCCAAAACTATTGCAGATGTTGTTGAGATGTTAAACGAATTTGATTTATCGCCACCTGTGCCAACAATTTCAAGCACATCTTTATCATTTAAAAGTTTTGTGGCATGTGCACGCATACTCTTTGCAGAAGCAACAATTTCTTCGATTGTTTCACCTTTCATTGCAAGAGCTGTTAAGTACGAGCCTATTTGTACATCTGATGTTTTACCACTCATGATTTCGTCCATTACATCATATGCCAATTCTGAAGTTAAATTTTCTTTATTTAATAATTTAAATATTGCCTCTTTAATCATGCCTTACCTCCAAAAAGTTCTTAATTAGTGTTTTGCCACAAGGGGTTAGTATAGACTCTGGATGAAATTGAACCCCGAAAACAGGATAATTAATGTGTTCAACTGCCATAATTTCACCATCATCTGTGATAGCTGTTACAGATAATTCACTTGGCATAGTATTTTTAAGTGCCGCCAAAGAATGATATCTTGCAACCAAAACTTCGTCACATATGTCCTTGAACAAAACGCTGTTTTTATGTGTAATTTTTGATTGCTTGCCGTGCATAAGCTCTTTTGCATAGCTAATTGTTGCTCCGAACGATTCGCAAATTGATTGATGACCTAAACAAACCCCTAATATAGGGTATTTTGTATGGAGTTTTTTTATTACTTCAAGGCAAACACCTGCATCTTTAGGTCTTTTTGGACCTGGAGATAAAATAATGTGAGAAGGAGATAATTTATCTATTTGCTCGGCTGTCATTTCGTCATTTTTTATAACCTTAACATCTGGGTTCATTTCACCAATTACTTGGTATAAGTTATATGAGAAGCTGTCGTAATTATCAATTATTAAAATCATTTTTCACCCTCCAATACAGATACTACCGATTTTGCTTTATTAATGCATTCTTGGTATTCGCTAGAAGGGTCAGAGTCCATTACAATTCCGGCACCCGAGCGAACAAAAACTTTTCCGTTTTTCTTAAAGGCAAGCCGTATCGCAATACAAGTATCTATATTTCCACTAAAGTCTAAATATCCTATTGCTCCACCATAAATTCCACGTTTTTCTTTTTCAAGCTCGTCAATTATTTCCATAGCACGAATTTTCGGTGCGCCAGATAATGTGCCAGCTGGAAGAATTGCATCGACTGCATCAAGTGCATCTTTATCGCTTTTAACAGTTCCTGTAACTGTTGAACCGATATGCATAACAGTAGAGAATTTGAGTATTTTCATATACTCATCTACATTAACTGTACCAAACTCGCTAATTTTTCCAATATCGTTTCTTCCTAAATCCACAAGCATATTATGTTCTGCACGCTCTTTAGGGTCAGCTAATAGTTCTTTTTCAAAAGCGGCATCTTGCTCTGTTGTTTTGCCTCTTGGTTTTGTTCCTGCCAGTGGATACGTCATTACTTTTTTGTTTAAAACTTTTACTAAAGTTTCAGGAGATGCTCCAGCCATTTCAATGTCATTACTAGAGAAATAAAACATATAAGGAGAAGGATTTTGCTTCCTCAGCTTTTCATAAATATCAAAGAGGCTTCCTTTAAAATCAGCAGTTAGCCTATTCGAGAGCACCACTTGGAAAATATCACCTTCATAGATGTATTTTTTTGCTTTTTCAACCATTTCGCAGAATTCCTCTTTACAAAAAGTAGCTTTAAAGTCAGACAAAAGTGTGCCTTTTTCTTCTTTTGCAAGCTCGCCTGAAAGCATAATTGTAATCATATTTCGAATTTCACTTATGGCTCTATTATAATTTTTTTCAAGCTCATCGGTTTTAATATTTACGATAAAAATCAACTTGTTTTCTGCATTATCAACTGCTACAACTTTATTAAATAGCATTAAATCAACATCGTTAAAATTTTCGTCATCTTCTGCACTTAAATTTAATTTGGGTATGCTATATTTAATAAAGTCGTAAGAGAAGTAACCAACAAGCCCCCCTGTAAAAGGCGGTAAATTCTCAATTTTAGGGCTTTTATACTCATCTAAGATTTGCCTGATATATTTGTGTGGTGCGCTGTCATTAATTTCAAAGGATAGCCCGGAATTTATTTTAACACAGTTGTCTTTTGCTGTTATCTCTAAAATAGGGTCATATCCTAAAAAACTGTATCTTCCAAGATTTTCCCTGTCTTCACAAGACTCTAAAATAAAAACGTTTTTACTGATATGCTTTAATTTTTTATAGATTTCAGTTGTTTGAACATTTAATGCAAGAGATAAGGTGACAGGAATAGATTTGTAATCTGTGTCTTTTAGAATCTCTTTCATTTGATTTAAGTTTGGATAATAAGCCATAGTAATTCCTCCGCAAATATATTTTTTCTGTACAAAAACAAAAAAAGTCCTCGACAGAAATTAATCTGTCAAGGACGAGAATATAAAATACCCGCGATACCACCTTGATTTACAGGGATAAACCCTGCACACTCAGCGAAATGCTAACACATTTCCGACTACTTACGTAAGTCCACACGTCTTGGAATACTGGGGATTTCTCCTTTTGACCAAGCCCTCCGCGGTCCATTTAATAAGAAGTTACTGTCAGGTTCACACCAACCCTGACTCTCTGTGAGCTCTTTACTTATTTTTATCTCCGCTTCAACGGTTTAGTATATTAAATTTTATTTATCTTAACACATTTTAATTAAATTGTCAATGAAAAATAAAATATTTCTGAATTTATCTATTGTTAGAGTAAAATATGCAATGTACTCTAACAATAACAGATGAGTTTCTGCTATATAAATTTGACAAATATTATATAGTATGATAACATTAAGTGAAACAAAAAAATGTCAATACTAGTATCAAGTAACCATAGTAAGACACAAGCAAAATGGTTGATAACCATAATAATATATAAGGGAAGAAAATTTATTTACACTTCCCTTTGAGTTCTGATATTGCTATTAATCTCCGCAAAAAAAAGATAAACAATTATATAGGCACGAAAGGATTTTGAAAATCATGAAAACAAAAAAAATTATTACTTTTCTTTTGACATTCGCTCTAATTTTCACGCTTTTTCCAACAACTATCTTTGCTGAATCTAATTTTAACCCACAATTGAATATTGAATATGGTGATATTATCTTAACAGCAGAGGGGGAAAACAGCTATTATAATCAAAATAATGCAGGTGATACACTATACACAGGAAATATTACAATTACAGGAACAAGCACTGCTAATGGTATTAAAGTAGTAACTGGTGTGCATAGCATAAGTGGTGATATAAATGTTGGTAATATAGATATAAATTATGGCGCTATTCTTACCAGCAATGGTACTCTCAACAATAATGGTACTCTTACCAATAATGGTACTCTTACAAACAATGGTATTATTAATAACAAAGCTATCTTTACAAGCAATGGTACTCTTATCAATGATGGTACTATCAACAATACCAACACCGAAAAAAACGAATTTTTATCATTTACAAATAATGGTAATCTCACCAATAATGGTGAGATTAATAACGAAGCAGGTGCACAGTTCAATAATAATAATAATAATACAGGTATTTTTACAAACACTGTAAATGCTAATTTCAATAATAAAAGCAAAGCTATTTTTGATAACAAAAATTCTTCTAAGGTTATTAATGAAGGCACTTTTACAAATTATGGCACTATAAATAATGGTTCTGAATATGACACTTCTACTCCTAATACTATAACTAACACTGGTATATTCAATAATGATACAGGTGGCGTTATAAGAAATTATGGCGCATTTAGCAATATTAAAACAGAAGAAAGTGGAAATGGTGAGTTTAATAATAAAGGCAATATCGTAAATAATGGTACTATTACCAATGATTCTACTTTCATAAATAGTGACTCTTCTTCTACAATAACAAATTACGGTACTCTCACAAATACAAGTGTTTTTCAAAATTATTCTGGGGCTATTATTAATAATTACAATGCTTTCATCAATAATACCCAAGCTAATCTAACAAACGCTGGCACTATTGGTAACATTGGTACTTTTACAAATGAAAGTGGCACCATTGTTAATAGTGGTAATATTACTAACAATAATTCTGCCACTATAAAAAATAAAGCTACTTTAGAAAATACTGGTGTTATTGTAAATCTTTATGGAGCTACTATAGAAAATTCAGAAAATGCAACGTTAACCAATGAATCTGATAAAATAATTAATGTGGGAAATTTAACAAATGATGGTACTCTCACCAATAATTCTACTATTAATAATGAATCAGGTGGTGTTCTCAGCAATAATAATACTTTAACAAATAATGGTTCTATTAGTAATGAATCAGGTGGTGTTCTCAACAATAATAAAATTTTAACAAATGATGGTACTATTAGTAATGTAGATGCAACTTTCAACAACGAAGGTACTCTCAACAATAACAACTCTATTATTAATCAAGGTACTATAGTAAATGGTGGTACTATAAATGAGAAAGAGAATAGCGAGATAACAGGCAATCCTGCAGATTTACAAACGCACCTCACAGCAGAAGATATTACATTATCAAGTGATTTTTATACAGGTTCAGAGATAGATATAATAATCGCTGAAAGTAAAATAATAAACGGAAGAACATATACTATTGTTTATGATAAGGTAACACCTCCTTATATCACAAAAAATGACGAAAAAGTAGATACCATTAAAGATGCCGGAAATTATGAAATAGACTATACTTTAACTAATGGTAAAGTTATAAGTACTAACCTTACTGTTAAAACTTCAACAACAATATTTGCCGATGGCATTAAAATAGATGGTCTTGAAAATAATACTACTATTGGCACTTATGGTGAAACAATAACAGTATCTGTAACACCAACTGCAACAGGAGAAGCAGAAAAACCTATGAACAATATTATTGGTTCATATTCACTACAAACTTCTCAAGCCCCAAATACTGTTGCATTATATATTGACGACAATATGATAACAGAGCCTAAAACTGTAACATCAGGTGAGGCTGTTATATTCGATAATATTGTTATGAATGATACAAACTATTTTGTTGCCGGTCGCAATACCATTACTGCAAAATATGTTGGTGATGGTAATATGCTCGATGAAATCTTTAGCGTAACATTTGAACTGGAACACCCTACTACAGACAATCCAACATTAGATATTTCAGTTGGCTCTATTATCTTAACAGAAAATAGGAACAAAAATTATTATAGTCAAAGTAATGGAGATACTAAACCATACACAGGAAATATTACAACAACAGGAACAAGCGACATTAATGGTATTACTGTAGAAAGTGGTACACATAGTATAGCCGGTGAAATAAATGTTGGTGATATCAATATAAATTATGGTGCTACTCTTATTAATGATGGTGTTCTTATCAATAATAATACTATTGATAACAATGGTACTTTTACCAATAATAATACTTTAATAAACGACGGTACTTTATATGAGCGTTATGGTAGTACGTTAAATGGTAATGGAAAATTTCAAACGCACCTCACGGAAGAAGATATTACATTATCAAGTGATGTTTATACAGGTTCAGAGATAACTATAATAATTCCTGCAAATAGAGAATTAAATGGTAGAGCATATACTATTGTTTATGATAAGGAAAATTCTCCTTATATTACAAAAAATGATGAAAAAGTAGACACTATTAAAGATACAGGATACTATGAATTAACATATTATTTATCTAATGGTAAACATATTAGTAAAATCTTTCATATTAGATCTTCAACAACAGAGTTTACCGGTGGTATTAAAATAGAGGGTCTTGAAAATAATAATACTATTGGCATTTATGGTGAAACAATAACAGTATCTGTAACACCAACTGCAACAGGAATAGCAGATGTACCTATGGAGAATATTGTTGGCTCGTATTCAGTACAAACACCTCAAACTTCAAATACTGTTGCACTATATATTGGCGACAATATGATAACTGAGCCTAAAACTGTAACATCAGGTGAAACTGTTATATTCGATAATATTGTTATGAATGATATAAACTCTTTTATCATTGGTGATAATACCATTACTGCAAAATATGTTGGCGATGGTAATATGCACGATGAAATCTTTGGCGTAACATTTGAATTATTATCTGCTGACTTTAATGGAGATACTTATGTGAATTTCATAGATTTACAGCTTTTAAGAGGTTCCTCTGATTTTGGTAAAACAATTGAATCTAAATTTGATTTAAATCAAGATGGAAATGTGGATATACTGGATTTAGAATTTATTGTTAATAATTTTTATAACGTTAAACCTTAGGTCAACGATATGTGGAATAAGGACAATTCTCTTAAATAAAAAGACAGTGACAAATTCATAGCTCTCTCTATGTTTCGAGCTTTCTACTCGTACGATTTACTGTGATATTGACTTGCTTACATAAGTTTGAAATATCTAAATATAAAAACTGCCTTAAAATCTATGTCATATTCGACTGCGATAAGCTGGCTTTTAAAGCTAAACTGAATACGGATTAAAAAGCAATGTGAAAATAAACACATTGCTTTTTTGCTATATTAAATTTGCTTTAGAGGTTTATATATTTTATTAAAATAATCAATAGTTTTCTTGTAATTTATATGATAGAATGAGTAATATACCAACATCGTAACAGTTTTTAAACAAATGAAAAATAATAAGGGGTGCCCAATAGTGAATATTAATATTAAGTTAGCATGTCCAGCAGGTGCTTTAAGTATGGCAAAAGTTCATGTGCACTCAAGGAAAGTGGTATAAGCTCTATAATGCCTGATTTCACTGAAATAATGTATGGAATTGTGAAGAAAGTTTAATTGGTTGTTGTCAAGACAAAGGATTTGTGCATTGTTGAAATTGTC